>NZ_JASATH010000003.1:0-104178 GCF_038440215.1 Inquilinus sp. OTU3971
GGCGGGCCGGGGCCACCCGGGACCCGCGGCCGCCACCCCCGCCCCACCGCCCGCGGCCCGGACAGGGCCGGGCCGGACGGGTCAGGAGCGACGGCATCGGCGGGTCAGTGGGATTCGCGGGTCTCGACCAGCGCCCAGTTCGGGTCGGTGGCGCGAGTGTTGCGGGCGAAGGTCCAGATGTCGGTGACATCGACCGTCTGGTCCGGGCTACCCTCGATCACCTTGCCGTCGGCGTCGCGCAGCACGGTCTTCTGGCGCGAGGCCAGGCGCACGGTGACGAAGGCGGTGCGGCCGTCCATCCGGGCATCGACGATCTCGGCGCGGTCGACCGACTCCACCGTCTCCTCCAGCGTGTGGCCGGCGGCCAGGCGGTCGCGGATCGCGGCGCTGAACTCGTCATACAGCTCGTCGGACAAGAGCGGGCGCAGCGTCGCGGTGTCGCCGCGGGCGAAGGCCTCGACGATCATCTTGAAGGCGGCGCGGGCGCCGCCGACGAACGTGTTTTCGCTGAAGCTGCGGTCGGCGATCTTGATCTGGGTCAGCCCGCTGGCCGGGCCGGCCTCGCCATTGCCGGCGGCACGCGGCCGCTCCGGCATGGTCACGACATTGTCGGGGGTGCGGGCCTCGGGCCGCGTCGGCTGCTGGGCGATCGGGTTCGGGCGCCGCTGCTCCGTCCCCGTCCGCCGGCCGAGCACGCTGCGCAGCCGCAGAATCAGGAACCCGGCGATCACCGCCAGAACCAGGATATCGAGGAAAGAGCCTTCGCCCATCGCTCCCTTCACTTGTCGCGCGCCCGCGCCGGCGCCGAATGCATCGCTCTGGACCCGGGCGCCGCGCGACACTACCTCTTGGTCGGCCCGTCCGGATGAAGCAAACACTCGGCGGACAGCCGTCCAGGCCAGGATGCGCGGTCAGGAACGACGCCTGCCCCCGACAGATAGGCTGCCGACCCCCAAACGGCAAGGGAAACCGATGCCCCTCCTCGCCCTGCTGCTTCTTGTCCCGCTCCTGGCCGAGATCACGGTGTTCATCGTGGTCGGCCGCTGGATCGGCGTGCTCGCCACCCTGGTGCTGTTCGTCGCCATCGGCGTGATCGGCTCGCTGCTGCTGAAGCGGCAGGGGATGCGGGCGCTGCGCGAGATGCAGGCGGCGCTGGCCCGCGGCGAGCCGCCGGCCGAACCCGTCGCGCATGCCGCCCTGCTGGTGCTGGCGGCGCTGCTGCTGATCTTCCCCGGCTTCCTCAGCGACCTGATGGCGCTGCCGCTGCTGCTGCCGCCGGTGCGGCGCATGCTGATCCGCTGGCTCGGCGTGCAGGCCAAGCGGCGCGGCGGCTTCACCGTCTGGCCCGGCGGGCGCGGCCCCGGTGGACAGGGCCCGGTGATCGACGCCGACTACACCGAGGTGAAGCCCGAAGGCGGCCGCGACCCGTCGCTGCCGCGGATCGAGGAGTCGCGCTGGGGCGGGCCGCGCGACAAGGACGCCGATCGGCCGTCCTAGCCGGGTACCCTCCCCGGTTGTGGCCGCCACGGGTTCCGTGCTAGCGAGACCCCCGTCATTCGCCGGCCAGCCGAGCCAGAGTTTCAGGGAGAGTTTTCATGTCGGACGACAACCAGCAGCCCGACGCGGCGCAGCAGTTGCAGCCCTCGCTGCAGATCTCGGCGCAGTACGTCAAGGACCTGTCCTTCGAGAACCCGAACGCGCCGCGCAGCCTGACCCAGCAGGCGACGCCGCCGCAGGTCACGGTCAATGTCGACGTCCGCACCCAGCAGCTGGCCGAGAACGCCTTCGAGGTGGTGCTTCACATCAAGGCCGAGGCCAAGACCGGCGACACCGCCACCTTCCTGTGCGAGCTGAGCTATGGCGGCGTGGTCGCCCTGGCCAATGTGACCAAGGAGCAGACGGCGCCGCTGCTGCTGATCGAGGCGCCGCGCCTGCTGTTCCCCTTCGCCCGGTCGGTGATCGCCGAGGCGACGCGCAACGGCGGCTTCCCGCCGCTGCTGATCCAGCCGATCGACTTCACCGAGTTGTTCCGCCGCCAGCTGGCCGCCCTGCGCGCCCGCTCGGAGGCCGAGGGCCAGCCCAGCGTCAACTGACGCCGGCCCTTCACGGTAGAGACCAAGCCCCGCTTCGGCGGGGCTTCTTCTTGTTGTCCGCCCTCAGCCTTCCTTCAGCCACAGCGGGTCGGTCAGGCCCTGGATGAAGGCGAGATGGGCGGCCAGCTCCTCCGCCGTCGGCGCGTGCGGACGCGGCGGCCGGGCGACGCGCTCGACCACCACGGTGGTCTCGGTGATCTCGACCGTCGTGGTGATGGCCAGGCCCGGCTCGCGGCCGCCGCACATCTCCAGCCAGACCTCGGCCAGCAGCTGGGCATCGAGCAGCGCGCCGTGCAGCGTGCGGCCGGAATTGTCGATGCCGAAGCGGCGGCACAGCGCGTCGAGCGAGGCCTGGGCGCCGGGCCAGCGCCGCCGGGCCAGCGCCACGGTGTCGATCGACCGCGCCATCGGGATCGGCGGCAGGCCGAGCCGGCCGAGCTCCATGTTCAGGAAGCCCATGTCGAACTCGGCGTTGTGGATCACCAGCTTGGCGTCGCCGATGAAGTCCAGGAAGCCGCCGGCGACCTCGGCGAAGACCGGCTTGTCGGCCAGGAACGCGTCGGTCAGCCCGTGCACCCGCTGGGCCTCCATCGGCACGGTGCGTTCCGGGTTGATGTAGACGTGGTAATGCGCCCCGGTCGGGACGTGGTTGATCATCTCGACCCCGCCGATCTCTACCAGGCGGTCGCCGCCCAGCGCATGCAGGCCGGTGGTCTCGGTGTCCAGGACGATCTCGCGCATCACACCACCTTCAATGAGGGCCGCCAGCGCCGCCCCGGCCGGGCCAGCGCCCGCCGCCGCAGTGCCCGCAGGGCCAGCCGCGTCGGCCGGCGGCCGAGGCCGGTCGGCACCACCCAATCCGCCCGGCGCCGCTTCTCGCGGTCGGGCATCTGCGCCGCCAGGATGGCGGCGAATTTCTCCGGCGTCATCCCCGGCCGGGCCAGCACCCGCTGGCGCTGGATCAGCCGCGGCGCGCTGACCACGGCGACGGCGTCGCAGAAGCGCTCGCCGCCGGTCTCGAACAGCAGCGGGATGTCCAGCACCACCAGCGCGTCGCCGCGCCGCCCGGCCTGCTGCAGGAAGCGGCGCATGCGGCGGCGCACCAGCGGGTGCAGGATCGCCTCCAGCCGCCGCAGCGCCTCCGGCTTGCCGAACACCAGCGCGCCCAGTGCCTTGCGGTCGACCGCGCCGTCGCGCACCGCCTCCGGGAAGGCCTTCGCCACCGCCGGCACTGCGGCACCGCCGCGGCGCAGCAGGCCGTGCACCGCGGCATCGGCGTCGTGCACGGCGATGCCGTCGTGCCGGAACATCGCCGCCGCCGTCGACTTGCCCATGCCGATCGAGCCGGTGAGGCCCAGGATCCTCACGCTCAGGCCCCCAGCACCGCCGCCCGCAGCGCGGCATCGACCATCGGCGCCACCCCGAACCAGGCCTCGAAGCCCGGCCGCGCCTGGTGCAGCAGCATGCCGACGCCGTCGACCACCGGGTTGCCCCGGGCCCGGGCGGCGGCCAGCAGGGGCGTCTCCAGCGGCACATAGACGATGTCGTTGACCAGCGCCTCCGCCGGCAGCGCGTCGAGCGCCAGGTCCAGCGCCGGCCGGCCGACCATGCCCTCGGTCGTGGTGTTGACCAGCAGGGCGGCGCCGTCCAGCGCAGCGCCTCGATCGGCCCAGTCGACCACGGTGATGGGGCCGCCCAGCTCCGCCGCCAGGGTCTCGGCCCGTGCCCGGGTGCGGTTGGCCAGGCGGATCTCCGGCACGCCGGCATCGGCCAGGGCGACGATCACGGCCCGGGCTGCGCCGCCGGCGCCGACCACCACCGCCGGGCCGCGGCCGGCCGACCATCCGGGCGCGCCGGCCTGGAGATTGGCCAGGAAGCCGAAGGCGTCGGTGTTGGTGCCGAACAGGCTGCCATCCTCGCGCACGACGATGGTGTTGACCGCGGCGATGCGCCGGGCCAGCGGGTCGAGCTCGTCGACCAGCGCCATCGCCGCCTCCTTGTGCGGCACGGTGACGTTGCAGCCCCGGAAGCCCAGCGCCGCCACGCCGCGCAGCGCCGCCTCCAGCCGCTCGGGCGGCACCGCCATCGGCACATAGGCGCCGTCGATGTTGTAGCGGGCCAGCCAGTGGCCGTGCAGCTGCGGCGAGCGGGAATGCCCGACCGGCCAGCCGATCACCCCGGCCAGGCGGCCCTTCGCGGTCAAGGTCACGACGGCAGCACCCCGTGGTCGCGCAGGAAGCCGAGCAGCGGCAGCAGCGGCAGGCCGAGCACGGTGAAATGGTCGCCCTCAACCTTGGCGAAGAGCTGCGCCCCGCGGCCCTCCAGCTGATAGCCGCCGACCGATGACAGCACCGCGTCGCCGGCGGCGTCGAGATACCCCTCGAGGAAGACGTGGCTGAACGGCCGCATGGTCAGCTTCGCCCGGTCGGTCGCATGCCACAGCCTTGCGCCGTCACGCACCGCCACCGCGGTCGAGGTCAGGGTGTGGCTGCGGCCGCGCAGCGCCAGCAGCTGGTCGCGGGCCGCGTCCCGGTCGGCCGGCTTGTCGTACCAGACGCCGTCGCAATCCAGCATCTGGTCGGCGCCGATGACGAGCGCGCCGGGATGTCGCCGCGACGCCCGCTGCGCCTTCAGCACCGCCAACGCCTCGGCCACGTCGGCCGGGGACGCACCCTCGGCCCGCATCGACGCCTTGACCTCGCCTTCGTCGATCGCCGCCGGGCTGACGGTGACGGCGACGCCGGCGGCCTCGAGCATCGCCCGCCGCGTGGCGCTCCCGGAGGCCAGGACCACCATGCTCATTCTCCGGGAATCCCCGCGCTGCGCCCCCGCCGGGCCAGCAGCGACAGGATCTCCGCCGCCGTCTCCTCGATGGCACGGCGGGTGACGTCCAGCACCGGCCAGCGATGCTTGGCGAAATAGCGCCGCGCCTCCGCCACCTCCGACCGCACCTGCTCGGGGTCGACATAGTCGGTGGTCTGGGCCTGGTTCAGCATCTGCATGCGGTTGCGGCGCAGCTGGATCAGCCGCTCCGGGTCCTTGGTCAGCCCGACGATCAGCGGCCGGCTGACCCGGTGCAGGTCGTCCGGCAGCGGCAGGCCGGGAACGAAGGGCACGTTCGCCGCCTTCACCCCGCGATTGGCCAGATAGAGGCAGGTCGGCGTCTTCGAGGTGCGCGACACGCCGATCAGGATGACGTCGGCCTGGTGCAGCTCACCCGTCAGGTGCCCGTCGTCATGCGCCAGGGCGTAGTCCATCGCCTCGATGCGGTGGAAATAGGCGGCGTCCATCGCGTGCTGCCGGCCGGGCCGGCCATGCCCCGCCATGCCGAGCTGCTGGGCCAGCGCGGCCATGATCGGGTCGAGCACCGAGATGCAGGGCACGCCGATCGTGCCGCAGACATCCATCAGCCGGTGGCGCAGCCCGTCATCGACCAAAGTGAAGACGACGACGCCGGGATGGTCGCGGATCTCCTCGACCACCATGTCGAGCTGGCGGTTGGTCCGCACCAGGTTCCAGAAGTGCTCGATCGGCTCAGCACCCTCGAACTGCGCGAGACAAGCACGCGCGACACTATGAATGGTGTCGCCGGTCGAGTCTGAAACGAGATGTAGATGGAACGTCTTCGTCTGCGCCATGCCTCCCTTGTATCCCGGAGGCATGGGGATTGTCTGTGGGCAAATTCGGGATGAAAGCCTGATTCACGAGGCTTGACGGGATCTGTGCCCGCTTGCCGGTGAGTCGTCGACTCTTCCGTCCGGCTGGGGACGAGACTCCCGGCCTCCGCGTATCAGCGGCCAGGCCGGGTGATGCGACCCCGAGTCCTCCCGCCCGTTATGGACAGGGGCGATGGCAAGGGTGTAGCGAGTCGGGCGCGTCTTCCCCGCTTTCCACAGGGAGGTGCGGGCCGGCCGGTAAAACCTGTGGATGGATTGTGGAAGAGTCACAATCCCCGTTATCCACAGGGATTCACTACATCCTCTAAACAAGGATTCTCTTTTATGGATAAGGATGGGCAGGGCCGGGAAGGACCGTCCGCGACACCGGCGAAGCCGTTCCTGCGCGCCTTGGCCGGCGAGACCCTGGCCCGGCCGCCGGTCTGGCTGATGCGCCAGGCCGGGCGCTACCTGCCCGAGTACCGTGCCCTCCGGGCCCAGGCCGGCAGCTTCCTGGACCTCTGCTACAACTCGGCGCTGGCCGCGGAGGTGACGCTGCAGCCGATCCGGCGGTACGGGCTGGATGCGGCGATCCTGTTCTCGGACATCCTGGTGGTGCCGCACGCGCTGGGCCAGGCGCTGGACTATGTCGAGGGTGAGGGCCCGAAGCTGGAGCCGGTGACCGACGCGGCCGGCATCGCCCGCCTGTCCGCCGGCCGGCTGCACGAGGTGCTGGGACCGGTCTACGAGACCGTCGGGCGGGTGGCGGCAGCCCTGCCGCCCGAGACCGCGCTGATCGGCTTCGCGGGCGCGCCCTGGACCGTCGCGACCTATATGGTCGAGGGCGGCGGCAGCAAGGAGTACGGCGTGGTCAAGCGGCTGGCCTATGGCGAGTCCGAGACCTTCGGCCGGCTGATCGACCTGCTGGTCGAGGCCACCGCCGCCTATCTGCTGCGCCAGATCGCCGCCGGGGCCGAGGCGGTGCAGCTGTTCGACAGCTGGGCCGGGGTGCTGCCGGAGGCGGAGTTCGAGCGCTGGGTGATCGCGCCGACCAGGCGCATCGTCGCGGCGGTGCGGGCCGGGGCGCCCGGGGTGCCGATCATCGGCTTCCCGCGCGGTGCCGGGCTGCTGTATGAGCGCTACCTCGCCGGCACCGGGGTGGATGCGGTCGGGCTCGACACCACCGTGCCGCCGGGCTGGGCGGCGCGGGTGCTGCAGCCCAAGGCCGCGGTGCAGGGCAATCTCGACCCGGTCCTGTTGCTGACCGGCGGCGAACCGATGATCCGGGCGGCCGATGCGATCACGGAGGCCCTTGGCCACGGCCCCTTCGTGTTCAATCTCGGCCACGGCGTGCTGCAGAAGACGCCGCCGGAGCATGTCGCCGCCCTGGTCCGCCACCTGCGCGGGGACCGGGAATGAGCCGCCGGATCGCCGTCGTCCTGTTCAACCTGGGCGGCCCCGACAATCCGGACGCGATCCGGCCCTTTCTGTTCAACCTGTTCGCCGACCCGGCGATCATCCGCATCCCGAACCCGGCCCGGATCATCCTGGCCTGGGCCATCGCCAGGAAGCGGACCCGCCTGGCCAAGGACATCTATGCCGAGATCGGCGGCGGCTCGCCCCTCCTGCCCAACACCGAGGCGCAGGCCCGGGCGCTGGAGGCGGCGCTGGCGGATCTCGGCGAGGTGAAGACCTTCATCGCCATGCGCTACTGGCACCCGATGAGCCAGGAGACGGCGATGCTGGTGAAGGATTTTTCGCCGGACGAGGTGATCCTGCTGCCGCTGTACCCGCAGTTCTCGACGACCACGACGGCGTCGTCGCTGCGAGTGTGGCGGGACGCCTGCAGGATCGCCCGGCTGGACGCGCCGACCCGCGTGGTGTGCTGCTACCCGACCGAGGACCGCTTCATCGCCGCCATGGCCGCCGGGCTGCGGGCGGCGCATGAGGAGGCGGCGCGTTACGGCCGGCCGCGGGTGCTGTTCTCCGCCCACGGCCTGCCGGAGAAGATCGTCAAGGCCGGCGACCCCTATCAGTGGCAGTGCGAGCGCACCGCTGCGGCGCTGGCCGAAGCCTCCGGCATCCCCGATCTCGACTGGATCTCGACCTATCAGAGCCGGGTCGGCCGGCTGAAATGGATCGAACCGTCGACCGAGGCGGTGATCCACGAGGCCGCGCATGCCAAGCGGCCGATCGTGGTGGTGCCGATCGCCTTCGTCTCCGAGCATTCCGAGACGCTGGTCGAGCTCGACATCGAATACCGCAAGCTGGCTGACGAATCGGGCGCGCCATGCTACCTGCGGGTGGCCACCGTCGGCGCCGAGGAGGGCTTCATCGCCGGCCTGGCGGATCTGGTGCGGGGCGGCCACCGCCGCGGCACGGCCAGCGGGACCGGCGCGGTCTGTGAAGCGGGAGATGGCGGCCGGATCTGCCCGGCGGCGTTCTCCGGATGTCCCAGCAAGGCGGCCTAGAGCCCGAAGACGGGGCCGGCCGGACAGCGAGGATCGAATGGCGGCTCTCTATCCCTGGATCAAGGCGCTCCACGTCTTCTTCGTGATCTCCTGGATGGCGGGGATGCTCTACCTGCCGCGGCTGTTCGTCTACCACTCGCAGACCACACCGGGGACGCCGGAATACGAGCGCTTCGGGGTGATGGAGCGGCGGCTGATGCGCGGCATCATGCTGCCCTCGGCGGTGCTGACCTGGGTGTTCGGCATCGCCATGCTGTGGCTGACCGATTGGGCCTTCTTCGCCGAGGGCTGGCTGCATGTGAAGCTGACGGGGGTTGTCATCCTGACTGTGCTGCACCACATGTGCATCCGCTGGCGCCGGGGTTTCGCCGAGGGCCGCAATCCCCACAGCGAGCGTTTCTACCGCATCGTCAACGAAGTTCCGGCGCTGCTGCTGCTGGTCATCCTGATCATGGTGATCGTCAGGCCGTTCTGACAGAGCAGCCGGTCAGTACAGCTTGCCGAACCAGCTGGTGATGTCGAAGAAGATCGACCGGCGGTGCCCGGCGTCGTTCGCCAGATCCAGCTGGTCGTAGACCCGGCTCCCGGGATTGACCAGCGCCTGGCCGCAAACCGCCCACCCGGGCAGGTGCCGGGCGACATAGACGTATTCGGCACTGACACCGCTCACCTCGGTGAGAGCGCCCTCGATGACAATCGCCGTCTCCAGCCGGTCCCCCGGGCCGCCGGAGTACCGATAGTTGCCCGGCCGATCGCGCGGCGTGCGACATTCCGCGTGTCTCACGCCCGCCACCACGTCCCCGGGCTGTGGCGTGGTCTGCATCGTGATCGTGGGTCCGGCGGGCTTTTGCTGCGACGTGTTGCAGCCGGCCAGCCCCAAGGCCGCCGCGACCGCCAGAACGACGGTGCTCCTCATCGAAGATCCCCCTCCAGAAAATGAATCGACTATGTCCCGTCCCTCGATAAATCCTCCCGCTTCTGCCGCGGCGGCGCAATATGCCGCCGGATGCGGCAGCACGATTGACTTGCGGCAAGTCATTCGATAACCATCTGCTGTTCTCAGCGGTCTTCCGGCGCTCATTCGAAGCGCCGGCGCGGTCGAGCCCTTCGTGCCGTGGACCGAGGCTTCCATCGAGACATCAATCCAAAGACGCCGCGCCGCCGGCGATCTGTCCACGCCCATCAGGGTCCCCATGCATCTGCAAGAACTGAAAGAGAAGTCTCCCAGCGAGCTTCTCGCCTATGCCGAAGAGCTCGAAGTCGAGAACGCGAGCATGCTGCGCAAGCAGGACATGATGTTCGCCATCCTCAAGCAGCTCGCCGAGAACGACGTCGCGATTTTTGGATCGGGTGTGCTCGAAGTCCTGCCCGACGGCTTCGGATTTCTGCGCTCTCCAGAATCGAATTACCTGCCCGGTCCGGACGACATCTATGTGTCGCCGCAGCAGATCCGCCGCTTCGGCGTGCGCACCGGCGACACCATCGAGGGCGAGATCCGCGCCCCGAAGGAAAACGAGCACTATTTCGCGCTCACCAAGGTCAACAAGATCAATTTCGAGGAGCCGGACAACGTCCGGCACCGGGTCACCTTCGACAACCTGACCCCGCTCTATCCCGACGAAGCGCTGCGGATGGAGTTGATCGACCCGACCAAGAAGAACATGACCGGCCGGATCATCGATCTGGTCTCGCCCCTCGGCAAAGGCCAGCGCGCCCTGATCGTGGCGCCGCCGCGCACCGGCAAGACGGTGATGCTGCAGAACATCGCCAATTCGATCGCCGAGAACCACCCGGACGCCTTCCTGATCGTGCTGCTGATCGACGAGCGGCCTGAGGAAGTGACGGACATGGACCGGTCGGTGAAGGGCGAGGTCATCTCCTCGACCTTCGACGAGCCGGCGACGCGCCATGTCCAGGTGGCCGAGATGGTGATCGAGAAGGCCAAGCGCCTGGTCGAGCACAAGAAGGATGTCGTCATCCTGCTCGACAGCATTACCCGCCTGGCGCGCGCCTACAACACGGTGGTGCCGTCCTCGGGCAAGGTGCTGACCGGCGGTGTCGACGCCAACGCCCTGCAGCGGCCGAAGCGCTTCTTCGGCGCCGCCCGCAACATCGAGGAAGGCGGCAGCCTGACCATCATCGCCACCGCGCTGATCGACACCGGCAGCCGGATGGACGAGGTGATCTTCGAAGAGTTCAAGGGCACCGGCAACTCCGAGATCATTCTCGATCGCAAGCTGTCCGACCGCCGCACCTTCCCGTCGATCGACATCGGCAAGTCCGGCACCCGCAAGGAGGAGCTGCTGGTCGACAAGGGCACCATGTCGAAGATGTGGGTGCTGCGCCGCATCCTGATGCCGATGGGCCCGACGGATGCGATGGAGTTCCTGATGGACAAGCTGAAGCACAGCAAGTCGAACGCGGACTTCTTCGAGAGCATGAACCAGTAACGCCCTCGGGCGTGGTCGGGCGAGGGCCGCCGGTCGCAGGATCGGCGGCCCTTTCCGTCTCAGGCCAGCGCTGCGCTGTGCCCCGGTTGACCGGACGTGTCGGCCGTACCATTTCGCTGGCGAAACCAGCTGTAGGGGATCAGCATGGCCAAGCTTCGTCCCAACCTCGCTTTCATCCTGGCGCTGTCGGGCTGCACCGGTCTGGTCCCGCCCTCGGCAACGCCCGATCCGGCGCTGGCCGAAAGGGTCCGCAGCCTGATGGGAGACGACGACGTCTGCTCCGGCCGCGTCGCCGGCGCCCTGGCGCCCTATCGCCTCACGGCCGGCGGCATCTCCCGCATCGACCTGGCGCCGGTGCCGCCCCGCAGACAGGACGACTACAACCTGAGCGATCAGCGCCAGGCCTGGGTCCGGCAGCCGGGCCAGCCCGGCGCGATCGTGGTGCAGTACGATCGGGGCAACTGCCGGATCGCGCAGGTCTATGCCCGGGACGGGGCCACGCTGCCGGCGATCTGACCCTGCCGGGGTCAGTGCCCACTGCCGCCGCCAGGCCCGGCCGGCTTCGGCGCGCGCAAGAGCGGCATCAGCAGCAGCCCGGCGTAGAACAGCAGCGCCATCAGCAGGAAGCAGTCGGCGAAGGTCAGCACCTGCGCCTGCCTCAGCACCATGTTGTCCAGCATCTTCACCGCGGCGAGGTCCGGGTTGCCGAGGCCGGACGCGGTGAACATCTGGCTGAAATTGTCGACCGTCGCCTGCACCTGCGGGTTTGTCAGGGTCATGTGCTCGGCGATGCGCGAGCCGTGCAGCGCCGCCCGGTCGATCATCACCGTGTTGATGCCGGCCAGGCCGAAGGCGCCGCCGAGATTGCGCATCAGGTTGTAGAGGCCGGACGCGTTCTTGATCTTGTCGGGCGGCAGGGTGCCGAGCGCCAGGGTGTTGATCGGCAGGAACAGCAGCATCAGCGACACGCCGCGGACGGCCTGCGGCCAGAACAGCTCCCAGAAGCTCCAATCGGCGGTGATCCAGGTCATCATGTAGACCCCGGTGCCGAAGGCGACGAGGCCGATCCCCAGCATCAGCCGCAGGTCCAGCTTCTTCGACAGCATGCCGGCGAGCGGGGCCGAGATGAACTGGAACACGCCGGTGACGAACATGATCTCGCCGATCTGCAGGCTGTTCAGGCCGCGCACCCGGGCCAGGAACAGGGGCACGATGTAGACCGCGCCGTAGAGGCCGACGCCGATGATCAGGCTGTACAGGCAGCCGAGCGAGAAGTTGCGGTCGGCGAAGGCGCGCAGGTCGACGATCGGGTTCCGCGCGCTCAGCACCCGGGCGAAGAAGCCGATCCCGGCCAGCGTCCCGATCACGGCGAAGGTGAAGATCGACCGGTCCTCGAACCAGTCCCAGCGCGGCCCCTCCTCGAACACGTATTCCAGGCTGCCGAGGAACAGCGCCATCAGCGCCAGCCCGGCGAAATCGAAGCCCTTGAGCAGCTCCAGGTTCGGCTTGTCGAACTTGACCAGGAACCACACGCCGGTGGTCACCAGCACGCCCGGCACGACGTTGATCAGGAACAGCCAGTGCCAGGAGAAGGCCTGGGTCAGATAGCCGCCCAGCGTCGGCCCGATGGTCGGCGCCATGGTCGCGACCAGGCCGATCAGCACCGAGATGCCGGCCCGCCGCTCCGGCGGGAACAGGATGAAGGAGGCGGCGAAGACGGTCGGGATCATCGCCCCGCCGAGGAAGCCCTGCAGCGCCCGGAACACGATCATCGATTCGATGTTCCAGGCCAGCGCGCAGGCCAGGCTGGCGAGGGTGAAGCTGGCCGCCGAGATGACGTAGAGGATCCGGGTCGACAGCAGGCGGGAGAGGAACCCCGACAGCGGGATCATCACCACCTCGGCGATCAGATAGGCGGTCTGCACCCAGCTGATCTCGTCCGGGCTGGCCGCCAGGCCGGCCTGGATCTCGCTGATCGAGCTGGAGACGATCTGGATGTCCAGGATCGCCATGAACATGCCGACGACCATGGTGAAGAACCCGATCGTCTCCCGCGTGCTGGCGCCGGCACGCTTCGGCGCCGCCGGCCCCGCTGAGGCAGCGGCCGGCAGCGCGTCGGCGGTGGTGGAGCTCACCGCCGGAACTCGGCGGCCATGGCGGCGCCGAAGATGCCGCTGGCTAGCAGCGGGCCGGTGCCCTCCTCGCGCGTGTCGACCGCGACGCCGACCGACAGGCCGGGCCGCAGCAGGCCGCTGAGCTGGTTGCCGGCCGGCACCGCGATCCGCACCGGCACGCGCTGCACGATCTTGGTGAAGTTGCCGGTCGCGTTCTCCGGCGGCAGCAGGCTGAACTCGGCGCCGCTGGCCGGAGCGAAGCTCTCGACCTTGCCGGTCAGCGACTTGCCCGGGAAGGCGTCGACCGACAGCGTCACCGTCTGGCCGACCCGCATCTCCGCCAGCTGCGTCTCCTTGAAGTTGGCGACGACATAGACGCTGGGCAGCGGCACGATGGACATCAGCTGCGTGCCGGCCCTGACGTACTGCCCGACCTCGACGCCCTTGTTGCCGACGACGCCGTCGACCGGGGCGTGGATCACGGTGCGGTCGAGGCTGATCTGGGCCAGGTCGACCGATGCGGTCAGCCGCTCGATCTGGGCCTGGGCCTGGCGGCGCGAGGCCTGCAGGATCGCGGTCTGGCCCTGCTGGTTGGTCAGCGCCGCCTGGGCGCTGGCGAGAGCCGCGTCGGCGCGCTTGTGCTCGGTGTCGGCAGTCTCGAAGGCCTGCTGGCTGCCGTTGCGGGTCTCCCACAGCCGGCGCGCCCGCTCCAGGTCGTTGCCGGTCTGGGCCAGGGTCGCGGCCGCCTGGTCGACGCTGGCCTTGGCCTGGGCGATCATCGAATCCTGCAGCGCCAGCTGCTGCTCGATCGAGGCCAGCGTCGCCTGCTGCGCCGACAGCTCCGCCTTCGCCTGCGCCAGCTGGGCGCGATAGTCGCGATCGTCGATCCGGACCAGCGGGTCGCCGGCCTTGACCATCTGGTTGTCGGTGACCAGCACCGCCACCACCGCGCCTTCGACCTGCGGGCTGAGCGTGCTGGTGTCGCTCTGCACATAGGCGTTGTCGGTGGTCTCGAAGAACCGGTCGACGGTCCACCAGCGGTAGCCGAAGGTGCCGGCGGCAGCGATGGCGGCCAGGGCCGCGATGACGATGATGGGCTTGCGCATGGGGGCAACCGGGGGTGAACTGAACCGTTCAGTCTTGTTGCCGGAAGGTGCAATTTGCCCTATCTGCTGTCAAGATGAAACTGAACGGTTCAGTTTAGTTCAAACTTCCCGTATCTGTATGCCAATGACCTGTCCCTTCGCCGAGACGCTTCCGCCGCCAGCCGTCGCCAGCCGGAAGCCCGACCAGATCCTGAAGGCGGCGTATCGCGTTTTCCTGGAGCAGGGCTACGGCACGGCCAGCATGGATGCGATCGCGCGCGAGGCGGGCGTGTCCAAGGCCACGCTCTACGCCCATTTCGCCAGCAAGGAGGAGCTGTTCACGGCGATCGTCGGCACCGCCTGCCGCGCCTTCGAGCGTCTGGCGGCGATGTCGCCGCCGCCGGACGACCTGCGGGCCGCACTGATGGAGGCCGGCGGCACGCTGCTGCGCTTCATCCTGAATCCGGACGTCATCAAGGTGTACCGCAACGTGCTGGCGGAAGCGGGCCGCTTCCCGGAGCTCGGCCGGGCGATGTATGAGGCCGGCCCGGGCCAGGGCAAGGCGCATCTGACGACCTTCTTCACCGCCGCCAACGCCCGCGGCGTGCTGGCGGTGCCGGACCCGGAGCTGGCGGCCGAGCAATTCGGCGCCATGATCCTCGGCCACATGAAGATGCGGATGGAGCTCGGCATCGAGATGCCGAGCGAGGAGCGGATCGAGCGCGGGCTCAGGAGCGGGGTCGACGCCTTCCTCCGCGCCTACGCCGCCCCGGCCGCGCCGGCGCCGTAGGGCACCAAGCCCATCATCGTCATGGCGAGCCCGAAGGGGCGTGGCCATCCAGCGGCACAGACCCCTGGATGGCCACGGCGCTGCGTGCCTCGCCATGACGGCCTCGAGAAGAGCGGGAGCCGATCTTACGGCAGCAGCACCGTCGACCCCGTGGTCTTCCGCGCCTCTAGGTCGCGATGGGCCTGGGCGGCTTCGCGCAGCGGGTAGGTCTGGGCGATCGAGATCTTCACTGCGCCCTTCGCCACCACGTCGAACAGCTCCGCCGCGGCGGCCTCGTATTCCGGCCTTGTGGCGATGTAGCTGCCCAGCGTCGGCCGGGTCAGGAACAGCGAGCCCTTCTGCGACAGCACCAGCGGGCTGATCGGCGCCACTGGGCCGGAGGCGTTGCCGAAGGTCACCATCATGCCGCGCGGCGACAGGCAATCGAGCGAGCCGTCGAAGGTGGTCTTGCCGACACCGTCATAGACCACCGGCACGCCCTTGCCGCCGGTGATGGCGCGGATTCGGGCGACGAAATCCTCGGTCGAATAGTCGATCACATGGTCGCAGCCGGCGGCGGCGCGGGCCAGAGCCACCTTCTCCGGCCCGCCGGCGGTGCCGATCACGGTGGCGCCGAGATGCTTGGCCCATTGGCAGGCGATCTGCCCGACGCCGCCGGCGGCGGCGTGGAACAGGATGGTCTGGCCGGGCTGGACCGGGAAGGTGCGGCGCAGCAGGTACCAGGCGGTCAGCCCCTTCAGCAGGATCGCGGCCGCGGTGCGGTCGGTGACGCCGTCCGGGATCTTCACCACCTTCTCGGCCGGGATCACCCGCTCCTCGGCATAGCTGCCGGTCGGGCCGTTGCCGTAGCCGACGCGGTCGCCGGGCTTGAAGCCGGTGACGTCCGGGCCGACCGCGACGATCTCCCCGGCCGCCTCCTGGCCCAGAACCAGCGGCAGCTGCGCCTTGTAGAGCCCGGCGCGGATATAGGTGTCGATATAGTTCAGCCCGACCGCGGTGTGGCGGATCCGGACCTCGCCCGGACCGGGCGCCGGCACGTCGACCGGCTCCCAGCGCATCGCCTCGGGGCCGCCGGTCTCGTGGATGCGGATGGCGTGGACCATGGGATTCCCTCAGCCGAGATGGGTTTTCAGGAAGGCGGCGGTGCGGTCGTTCGCCAGGGTGGCGCCGGCCGCGTCGTAATGCTCGCCGCCGACGCGGGCGAAGGCGTGGTCGAGGCCGGGATAGGCATGCACCGTGACCGTCGGCAGCGACGCCATGCGGGCGCGGATCTGGTCCTGGGCCTCCGGCGGCACGAAGCGGTCCTTTTCGGCGATGTGCAGCATCAGCGGCCGGGTGATGGCGCTGGCCTCGCCGAGCAACTTGTCGATGCCGACGCCGTAATAGCTGACGGCGCAGTCGGCGTCCGAGCGGGTGGCCATCAGGAAGGCCAGGCGGCCGCCCAGGCAGTAGCCGATGGCCCCGGCGCGGCCGGTGCATTCCGGCAGATCGCGCAGCGCCGCCAGCGAGGCGATCAGGTCCTCGACGCCGGCGGTCTCGTTGAAGCCGTTGAACAAGGCGAAGGCCTTGTCCCACTCCGCCTGCGACTTGTCGGTGATGTCGACGCCCGGCTCCTGCCGCCAGAACAGGTCGGGGCACAGCGCGACATAGCCCTGGGCGGCGAGGTCGTCGCAGATCTGGCGCATCACCGCGTTGACGCCGAAGATCTCCTGGATGACGAGGATGCCCGGCCCGGAGCCCGAGGCCGGCCGCGCGAGATAGGCGTTGAAGCGGCCGCCATCGGCAGCGGTGATGGTGACTGTCGCCATGGAGTCGCTCTCCCTCGAGCGTTGCGGTGGACGAAGCAATCGATCAGACGGGTGGACGATAGCCGGAGCCCGGCGGGCTTGTCACGGTGGCCGAACAACCACCGCGACCTGGGTCTTGGATCGATTCAATTCGACGCGAATTCGCCCGGATATCCCTCGAAGGCGAGCAGCCGGCGTTTGCGTTCCAGGCCGGAGGTGCTGCCGTAGCCGCCGAGGGTGCCGCCGGCGCCGATGACGCGGTGGCAGGGCACCAGCAGCACCAGGTCGTTGCGGCCGCAGGCCTGTCCGACGGCGCGCGGGCCGCTGTTCAGGATATGCGCCACGCCGCCATAGGACGCGGCCTCGCCATAGGGAATGTCGATGATCGCCTGCCGCACCCGCGCCTGGAACGGGCTGGCGGCCGGCGCCATCGGCAGATCGAAGCGGCGGCGCTTGCCGGCGAAGTATTCCTCGATCTGCCGGATCGCCTTGCGCAGCAGCTTGTCCGTCGGCGGCACGTCGTCGGCCGGATCCTGGACATGGTCGACAGCGGCCACCACGCCCCCGGCAACGGTGATCCGCACCGGCCCGACCGGGGTGTCGATCGTGGCGGTGGCCCGGTCGGTGGGCGCTCGGCTGCGCGCGGTCATGGCCCGATCAGCTCCAGCAGCGCCTGCGGCGTGGTGACCGGCGCCTGGCACACCGGCCCGCGGCACAGATAGGCGGTGGGCTTGCCGTCCAGCATCGTCTTGCCGGCGGCGGGATGATCGTCCGGCAGGGCCGCGCCGGGGTCGAGCCGCAGCAGCATCCGGCCCGGCAGCGACCGGCCGTGCACCGCCCGCAGGAGGGCCTGCGTGGCGGCATCGTCCTTGCGCCCGATGACCACGATCTGCAGCGGCTCCATCCGGTCCTCGGCTCGGTTCAGCCAGGTGGCGAGCGGGATGAAGTTGCGCTGCAGCTCGCCGGTGAACGCCGCGATCAGGGAATCGGCGCGCAGCGCGTACAGCCGGTCGCCGGTCAGGTGATGCAGCCGCGTCAGCACTCCCAGCATGGTGCCATTGCCGGACGGGACCGCGGCGTCGTACGCGCTCTTGGTGCGCACGATCAGCGCCTCGCCGTCATCCGCGGTCAGGAAGTACCCGCCGCGGCCACCATCCCAGAAATGAGCGTCGAGCACCGCGGTCCAGAGCTTGGCGTGCTCAAGATAGGCTGTCATCTCCGTCGCCTCGTGCAGCACCAGCGCCGCCGCGGCCATGTCCGCGTAATCCTCCAGCAGCCCGGGCGCCGTCGCCTTGCCGCGGCGCCAGGCATGCGCCAGACGGTCGCCCTGCCCGAGCTGCCGGACCACGGCGGCGAAGGCGGTCTCGGCGAGATCAATCCACTCCGGCCGGTCGAAGGCTAGGGCCGCGCGGGCCAGGGCCGCGATCATCAGCCCGTTCCAGTCGGCCAGCACCTTGTCGTCCCAGCCCGGTCGTACGCGTACGGCCCGGCGGTCGAGGAGTACGGCCCGGTCCGCGGCCAGCGCCGCCTCGGTCTCGGCGTCGCGCAGCGCCGGGTCATGGCGGCGGTTGAGGATGGTCTTGCCTTCCCAGTTGCCGCCCGGCGCGACGTCGTACGCCTGCTTGAACGCGGCCGCGCGTTCCCCGAGTACGGCGTCGATCTCGGCCTCGCTCCAGACATAGAAGCGGCCCTCCTCGCCCTCGCTGTCGGCGTCCAGCGTCGCGGCGAAGGCGCCGCCCTCGGCGATCATCTCGCGTTCGATCCAGGCGACCGTCTCCTCGACCCGGGACGCGTACAGGGGATCGCGCGTCTCCTGCCAGGCCAGGGTCAGCAGGTCGACCAGCTGGGCGTTGTCGTACAGCATCTTCTCGAAATGCGGCGCCAGCCACTCCTCGTCGGTCGAGTAGCGGGCGAAGCCGCCGCCGAGATGGTCGTAGATCCCGCCCTGGCCCATCGCCGTCAGGGTGCGCAGCACGGCGTCGCGCCAGGCCGGCTGCCGGGACCGACGCCAGCCGCGCCACAGCAGCTCGAGGAGTCCCGGCTGCGGGAATTTCGGGGCGCCGCGCAGCCCACCCCAGACCGGGTCGAACTGCCCGGCCAGCTGCTTCGCCACCTGGTCCAGCACCTCCAGGCTCAGCCCGGCGCCGGGCTGGTTCTCGGACTGCTTGGCCAGGGCCTCGGCCAGGGCGGCGACGTTGCTCGTCACCTTCTCCGGCTCGGTGGCATAGGCGGCGGACAGGCCGCGCAGCACGTCGGTGAAGCCGGGCCGGCCCCAGCGGCTGGTCGGCGGGAAATAGGTGCCGCCCCAGAACGGCGCGCCCTCCGGGGTCAGGAACATGGTCAGCGGCCAACCGCCCTGCTGCCCCAGCATCGCCAGCGCCGACTGGTAGATGGTGTCGACATCCGGCCGCTCCTCGCGGTCGACCTTGATCGACACGAAGAGCTGGTTCATCACCGCGGCGATGGCGGGGTCCTCGAAGCTCTCATGCGCCATGACATGGCACCAGTGGCAGGCGGCGTAGCCGACCGACAGCAGCACCGGCTTGTTCTCGGCCCGGGCCCGGGCGAAGGCCTCCGGACCCCAGGGCTGCCAGTCCACCGGATTGTCGGCGTGCTGCAGCAGGTAGGGGCTGGTCTCCTCGGCGAGGCGGTTCGGCATCTCGATATCCCGCTGTGTCTTGGCGCTGGCGCCGGACGCTATACTCTCCTGCCAGGATAACGCCGCCAACTCCGCTGCCAACACCATGGAGGCACCCGATGAAGGTTTCGATCGATATCGATTGTACGCCGGAGGAAGCCCGCGCCTTCTTCGGCCTGCCGGATGTCGGCCCGATGCAGCAGGCGCTGCTCAAGGACCTGGAGGACCGGATGCGTGCCAACCTGGCGGCGATGGAGCCTGAGGCGCTGTTCAAGACCTGGCTGCCGGCCAGCATCGAGGGTTTCGAGACGCTGCAGCGCGCCTTCTGGCAAGGCATGACCGGCGGCAAGGGGGGCAAGTCCTGAGCGTGTGTGTTTCACGTGAAACAGCGGTCGAGGCTGGACCGCCCCCATGACCTCCCGCGACACCATCTTCGCCCCGGCGACCCCTGCCGGGCGAGGCGGGGTGGCGGTGCTGCGGATCTCCGGTCCCGGCGCCGAGCCGGCCTTGCGGGCGCTGACCGGCCGTCCCCTGCCCGCCCCTCGCCTGGCGACGCTGGCGGAACTGCGCGACTCGGCCGACGGCGCGACGTTGGACCGCGGCCTGGTGCTCTGGTTCCCGGGACCGGCCAGCTACACCGGCGAGGATGTCGTCGAGCTGCATCTCCATGGCGGCTGGGCGGTGACTCGTGGCGTGGTCGAGGCGCTGTCCCGGATCGCAGGGTTGCGCCCTGCCGAGCCCGGCGAGTTCACCCGACGCGCCTTCCTGGCCGGCAAGCTCGACCTGACCGAGGCCGAGGCGGTGGCCGACCTCGTCGACGCCGAGACCAAGGCCCAGCGGTTGCAGGCGCTGCGCCAGCTCGGCGGTGCGCTGGGCCAGCTCTATGAAGGCTGGCGGTCGGTGCTGATGCGGGCCCTGGCGATGACCGAGGCGGCGCTTGACTTCCCTGATGAGGGGCTGCCGCCCGACCTGGCAGCGGAGGCGGAGCGGATCGTGGCCGAGGTCTCGGCCGCCATCGCCGCCCATCTCGACGATGCCGGCCGCGGCGAGCGGCTGCGCGAGGGCGTGCACATCGCCATCCTCGGCCCGGTCAATGCCGGCAAGTCCAGCCTGCTGAACGCGCTGGCCCGGCGCGACGCGGCGATCGTCTCCGACCGGCCGGGCACCACCCGGGATGTGGTCGAGGTCGCGCTCGACCTGCGCGGCTTTCCCGTGGTGCTGGCCGACACCGCCGGGCTGCGCGACACCGCCGACGAGATCGAGGCGGAGGGCATTCGCCGGTCGCACAGTCGCGCCGCCGCGGCCGATCTGCGCCTGGTCATCCGCGACGCCGGCGAGCCTGCCCCCGCCGATCCGTCGTTGGGCCCCGGGCCGGACACCATTCGCGTGGTCAACAAGATCGACCGCACGCCCGATGCGCCGCGGGCGGCGGACGAGATTGCCCTCTCCGTCCGCACCGGCGCCGGCCTGGACCAGCTGCTCGACGTCCTGGCCGAGGCGGTGGAGCGGCGGCTGACCGGCGACGGCTCACCCGCCCTCACCCGCGCCCGTCACCGTGCGGCGTTGCAGGATGCGCGCGATGCCCTGGCCCGGGTTCCGTCCGCGCCGCTGCCCGAGCTGGCGGCGGAGGATCTGCGGCTGGCCCTGCGCGCGATCGGCCGCATCACCGGCCGGGTCGATGTGGAGGACATGCTCGACCAGCTGTTCGGCAGCTTCTGCATCGGCAAATGAGATGTTTCACGTGGAACAGCGCCGGTGGCGTCAGAGGCGCTCGAACCGGCCCCTGAGCGAATCCGCCAGCGAACGACTGGATGGTGCCGGCGAGCGGCCGAGCTTGCCGGCGAGATCCATGGCCTCGGCCAGGCTCTGCACGCCGCTGATCTGCAGCCGGCCGTCGGGGATCACGCTCTGGATGACCGGCGCCGTCACCAGTGCACCATCGACTATGATGGCGAGCGTCCTGCCGATATGGGTCGCGGTGAACGCGGCGAGGCGGTCGCGGCCGGCACTGTTCAGCTCCAGCGAAACGACGGGCTGCCCCCAGAGCGGGTCGAAGCTCTGTTCGGCGGAGGCGATGTCGGGTGTGGAGATGATGACCTGCGGCTGGAGATAGAGCGTCCGACCATCCTTCTCGACGGCTGTCAGGCCCGGCCCGGGCTCCGCTTGGGCCAGCCGGAACTCGATCGCCGCCGTGACCGGCGGGACCGCCGGCTGCGGCAGGGGCAGCGGGACGGTCAGGGCGGCGGCCAGCACCATGGCAGCGACAGTCAGGGTCGAGACGATGGACAGCACGGTTGTTCCCTTCCGCCGAGAGCGTACAAAGTCGAGGCTGCTTTCGCCTGTTCGATCACCTTCCGAACTCTGCAACAAGGATCATCCGAGAATGTCCCCGCATCCCGGCTTTCTCGATTTTCCCGCACAGCTGCCGGGCGGCATGCAACCCCGCATCATGCTGTTCGGCGCGCCCCATGGCAGCACCTATCCCGGCGCCGATTCTTCAGGTTTCGCCGGCGCGGCGGCAGCCATCCGCGCTGCCAGCCGGGACGATGCGCAGTTCCTCGACAGCTGGGATTTCGACCTCGGCGGCCCCCTCTTCGAGGGCCGCGAGCCCTGCTGTGTCGATGCCGGCGACCTGCCGACGTCGATCTCCGACAATGCCGGAAATCGGAAGCTGATCGAAGAGAAGACGCGCGCCATCCTTGCCGCCGGCGCCGCACCGCTGATGATCGGGGGCGATGATTCCGTTCCCATCCCCTTCATCGCCGGCTTTGCCGGTCATGGCCCGATCTGGATCCTGCAGATCGATGCCCATATCGACTGGCGCGACGAGCGTTACGGCGAGCCCCTGGGCTATTCCAGCACCATGCGCCGGGCGAGCGAGATGCCTCATGTCGCCGGCATCGTGCAGGCGGGTATCCGGGGCGTCGGCAGTGCCCGGCCCTTGGAGGTCGAGGCCGCCAGGCGCTGGGGTGCGCATCTCGTCACGGCGCGGGAGATCCACGCCGAGGGCATCGAAGCCGCCCTCAGGCACATACCCGCGGGCGCGCGTGTCGTCGTGACCCTCGACTGCGACGGGCTCGATCCCAGCGTGATGCCGGGGGTTGCCGGCCGCACGCCCGGCGGGCTGACCTATCAGCAGGCGATCGGACTGATCGAGGGGGTGAGCCGGCGCGGACGCCTTGCCGGCTTCGACCTCGTTGAATTCCAAACGCCCGCTGACATCGACGGCATCACGGCGCTCACCGCTGCGCGCCTTCTCGTCAATGTGATCGGGCGCATCGTCCGGCAGGTCTGAACCGGCAGTTGCAGATGCTCGCCGCGATGTTTCACGTGAAACACCCGGTTTCGTACGCCTGCATTTGACCCTGCGGCGTCGCCTCCGTAAAGTCCGCCGCCATGGAACAGTATGATGTCATCGTGGTCGGCGGCGGCCATGCCGGATGCGAGGCGGCGGCGGCCGCGGCGCGGTTCGGCGCGCGCACGGCGCTGGTCACCCAGCGGCTCGATTCGATCGGCGAGATGTCCTGCAACCCGGCCATCGGCGGCCTGGGCAAGGGCCATCTGGTGCGCGAGATCGATGCGCTGGACGGCATCATGGGCCGGGTGATCGACCGCGCCGGCATCCAGTTCCGCATCCTCAACCGCAGCAAGGGGCCGGCGGTGCGCGGCCCCCGCGCTCAGGCCGACCGCAAGCTGTACCGCCAGGCGATGCAGGCGGTGCTGGCCGAGCAGTCGGATCTCGATCTCGTTGCCGGCTCGGTCGAGGACCTGGTCTTCGATTCGGCCGGCGGCGTCTCCGGCGTGGTGCTGGCCGACGGCCGCACGCTGGCGGCCGGGGCCGTGGTGCTGACCACCGGCACCTTCCTCAACGGGCTGATCCATATCGGCGAGGAGAAGCGCCCGGCTGGCCGGGTCGGCGACGCGCCGTCGATCGGCCTGGCCGGGACGCTGCACCGGCTCGGCCTCACCCTCGGCCGGCTCAAGACCGGCACGCCGCCGCGGCTCGACGGCCGCACCATCGACTGGGCGGCGCTGGAGGAGCAGAAGGGCGACGACCCGCCGGTGCCGTTCTCCGACCTCACCGACCGGATCACGGTGCCGCAGGTCTCCTGCTTCATCACCTCCACCACACCGGCGGCGCATGCGCTGATCCGCGCCAACCTGCATCGGGCGCCGATGTATTCCGGTCAGATCGACAGCGTCGGCCCGCGCTACTGCCCCTCGATCGAGGACAAGGTGGTGCGCTTCGCCGACAAGGAGCGGCATCAGATCTTCCTCGAGCCGGAGGGGCTGGACGACCCGACGGTCTACCCGAACGGCATCTCCACCTCCCTGCCCCGCGACGTGCAGGAGGGCCTGGTGCGCGGCATCCCGGGGCTGGAGAAGGCCGTGATCCTGCGCCCCGGCTATGCCATCGAATATGATTTCGTCGACCCGCGGCAGCTCGACCGGTCGCTGATGCTGCGGGCGATACCGCGGCTGTTCCTGGCCGGCCAGATCAACGGTACGACGGGCTATGAGGAGGCCGCGGCCCAGGGGCTGATGGCCGGGCTGAACGCCGCCCGCGCCGTGGCCGGCAACGACCCGCTGCTGCTCGACCGGGCCGAGGCCTATACCGGCGTGATGATCGACGATCTGGTGACGCGGGGCGCGCCCGAGCCCTACCGCATGTTCACCTCGCGCGCCGAGTACCGGCTGGTGCTGCGCGCCGACAATGCCGACCAGCGCCTGACCGCCCGCGGCATCGCCGCCGGCTGCGTCGGGGCGGACCGGCAGGACCTGTTCGCCCGCAAATCGGCGGCGCTGGAGGCGGCGCGGCAGCGGATCCGCGCGTTGTCCTTGACCCCGACCGAGGCCCGGCGCCACGGCCTGGCGGTCAACCAGGACGGCGTGCGCCGCGACGGCATGGATCTGCTGCGCTATCCCGGGATCGACCTGCCCGCCCTCGCCCGCATCTGGCCGGAGCTGGCGGAATGGCCGGAGGCGGTGGCGGAGCAGGTCGAGACCGAGGCGAAATACGCGGGCTATCTCGACCGGCAGGAGGCCGATATCCGCGCCTTCCGCCGCGACGAGGGGCTGGCCCTGCCGGCAGAGCTGGATGTCGACGCGATCGGCAGCCTGTCGGCCGAGATCCGGCAGATCCTGAAGCGGTCACGGCCGCCGACCCTGGGCGCCGCGGCCCGGCTGCCGGGCGTGACCCCGGCGGCGCTGGTGGCCCTGCTGAAGCATGTCCGGCGCGACTCGGAGGACCGGCGTGCCATCGCCTGAGGCGGCCTTCCCGCCGCCCGCGGATCTTGCCGACAAGCTCGACTGTTACGAGGCGCTGCTGCGGAAGTGGCAGGGGGCGATCAACCTGGTCGCGCCTTCCACCCTGCCGGAGCTGCGGCGGCGGCATTTCGAGGATTCGCTGCAGCTGGTGCCGCTGATCCCGGCCACCGCCCGGACGCTGGTCGATCTCGGCAGCGGCGCAGGCTTCCCCGGGCTGGTGCTGGCGTTGGCGACCGGGCTCGACACCCACCTGATCGAGAGCGATCAGCGCAAGGCCGAGTTCCTGCGCGCTGTTTCACGTGAAACACGGGCACCGGTGACGGTCCATGCCAAGCGGATCGAGCAGGTGCCGCCCTTCCCCGCCGATGTGGTGACCGCCCGCGCCCTGGCCGCCCTGCCCGTCCTGCTCGGCCACGCCGCCCGATTCGCCGGCCCGAACACTGTCGCGCTCTTTCCCAAGGGCCGCGGCGCCGAGGCCGAATTGACCAGGGTTGATTTGACCACCCTGGCCGCATCACCGAAGATGACCATAGACCTCCATCCGAGCCGGACCGATCCCGACGCCGTGCTCATCCGCATCGAGGGGTTCGCCCGTGGCTGATGACGCCCAGATGACAACCATGAGCCCGGTGGCCGAAATGCCCCGCCTCACCCGCACCATCGCCATCGCCAACCAGAAGGGCGGTGTCGGCAAGACCACCACGGCGATCAACCTGGCGACCGCGCTGGCCGCCGTGCGCAAGCGCGTGCTGGTGATCGACCTTGACCCGCAGGGCAACGCCTCCACCGGCCTGGGCCTGCCGCGGGCCAAGCGCGGCGTCGGCTCCTACGACCTGCTGTTCGGCACCACCAGCGTCGCCGATTCGGCGGTCGCGACCGAGGTGCCGGGGCTGGACCTGATCCCGGCCTCGGTCGACCTCGCCGGCGCCGAGGTGCAGCTGGTCGAGGCGGTGCGGCGCGAATACCGGCTGCGCAGCGCGCTCAGGCCCCATGCCGACGGCTACGACTACATCCTGATCGACTGCCCGCCCTCGCTCGGCCTCCTCACCCTCAACGCGTTGACCGCGGCCGATGCCGTGCTGGTGCCGCTGCAATGCGAGTTCTATGCGCTGGAGGGCCTCAGCCACCTGATGCGGACGATCGAGCGCGTCCGCAAGGCCTTCAACCCGGCGCTCGAGATGCAGGGAATCGTGCTGACCATGTATGACCGGCGCAACAACCTCTCCGACATGGTGGCGCGCGACGTGCGCCAGCATCTCGGGGCCAAGGTGTACGAGACGGTGATCCCGCGGAACGTCCGCGTCTCCGAGGCGCCGTCGCACGGCAAGCCGGTCCTGGTCTACGACCTCGCCTCCTCCGGGGCCCAGGCCTATGTCCATCTCGCGTCGGAAATGCTGAAGCGCGAAGAGCAGAGGAGCGCGGCATGAGCGCGGCCGAGAGCAGCCATCGCCGCCGCCCCAGCCTGGGCCGCGGCCTCGACGCCCTGTTCGGCGAGGCCGAGGAGGCCGACATCGCCGCCGCCAGCGCTGGCGGCGAGCCGCGGGCGCCGCGCAGCCTGCCGGTCGAGTTCCTGAGCCCGGGCCCGTTCCAGCCGCGGCGGAAGTTCGACGAGGCCGAAATGGACCGGCTGGTCGAGTCGATCCGCACCCAGGGCGTGCTGCAGCCGATCCTGGTGCGCCCGGTCGATGGCAAGGCCGACCGCTACCACATCATCGCCGGCGAACGCCGTTGGCGGGCGGCGCAGAAGGCCAAGCTGCACGAGGTGCCGGTGGTGGTCCGGCCGATGTCGGACCGCGACGCGCTGCAGATCGCGATCATCGAGAACGTCCAGCGCCAGGACCTGACGGCGTTGGAGGAGGCCGAGGGCTATCAGCGGCTGATCGCCGATTTCAGCCTGACCCAGGAGGATGTGGCCCAGGCGGTGGGCAAGAGCCGCAGCCACATCGCCAACACGCTGCGCCTGCTCGACCTGCCGGACACGGTGCTGGCGCAGCTGCAGGAGGGGCTGCTGACGGCCGGCCACGCCCGGGCGCTGCTGGGCTGCCCGGACCCGGAGGCGGCGGCGCGGACAGTGATCGCCAAGGGGCTGAACGTCCGCCAGACCGAGCAGCTGGCCCGCGACGCCCGCGAGCAGCCCCCTGCCCCGTCCCGCCCGGCCGTGCGCGACCCCAACATTGTGGCGATGGAACAGGACATCGAGACCCGGCTGGGGTTCAAGGTGAAGATCGACACCCGCGACAACACCAGCGGCACGATCCACATCCAGTACAGCAACCTCGACCAGTTCAGCGCCCTGCTGATGCGGCTGCAGGGCACGAAGGAGAAGTGGTAGGGGCGCTTCGCGGTAACGAATCGGCCCGCGAGCCCAGCGTACTCCCTTAAAAGTTGCTATAATGTTCCTCTACGGTCGAGTCGGATGGACCTTTGAGTGAAGACAAGAATGAGCCCGTGCATCTGCTGGAGGATGCCGAAACGGGAGACAGATTTCTCGTATACGGGACCGACAAGGGGCTGCGTCTGGACATCCGCTACGAAGGGGACACTCTTTGGATGTCGCAGGCGCAGATTGGCCAGCTCTTCGGCCGCGATGTGTCGACCATATCGCGACATATCGCCAACGTGTTCGAAGAAGGCGAGCTGGACGAATCGACTTCTTTGCAAAAAGCGCAAACAACCACCGGCCGGCCGGCGGCCCTCTATAATCTGGATGTCGTGATCTCTGTCGGT
This sequence comes from Inquilinus sp. OTU3971, assembly GCF_038440215.1. Lineage (NCBI taxonomy): Bacteria > Pseudomonadati > Pseudomonadota > Alphaproteobacteria > Rhodospirillales > Rhodospirillaceae > Inquilinus > Inquilinus sp. OTU3971. Next base: position 27,080 of record NZ_JASATH010000003.1, read on the forward strand.
TATCGCGTGTCCTCAGCGCAGGCGACGGTTTTCCGGCGATGGGCTACCAGCGTCCTTGTCCAATTTGCCAAGAAGGGCTTTGTTGTAGATGCTCCCCGTCTCAAGCAGCCTGAGAATGCCGATCGGGTAGCCGAGCTACGCGAGATCATTCGCGACATTCGATCGGACGAAGCCAATATTTATCGTGAGCTGCGCCGAATTTGCGCTATGTGTCAGGATTGTGATGGCACAACGGAATCCGCACGCGAATTCTATCAACGGACGCAAGCAAAGCTTGTCTATTCCGTTACCTCGCATACGCCTGCAGAGATAATTGCTGAAAGAGCGAATCGCAATTTGAAGAATATGGGCTTGCAGAGCTGGCCAAACGATCAGATAAGAAAATCAGATGTAACTGTGTCAAAAAACTATCTAACCGAGCCAGAAATCAAAGAACTAAATCGCCTCACTTCCATATTGCTAGACATATTTGAAGATCAGCTCGACATAGGCAGGTTTGTTGTAATGCGAGACGCACAAAACCTTCTCGATCAGCAGTTGCGCCACCTCGGGCGAGTTGTGCTAAGTGCGGCGGAAGCGTGAGCGCTACCGATGCAAAACGAAAGGCCGAGCACCAATACGAGGAGTTTGATCGGTACCGAAAGCTTGAACGTCAGAGGGAGGCCGACGAACGCATCGCATCTCTGGCGAAAGAGGCAAAGAATCTACCAAAGCCGAGACGGCATTGATGATCTCGGGTGCGCAGCGCATCACTTCCCAGACTGTAACGGGAATAGCGCCTCACCCCTTCCGCGCAACTGCCCGCGCGATGCGCAGCAGCGTGGCGGCGCAGACGGTTTCCGGCGGGCGGCCGGTGCGTTTGCATTCGGCCTCGGCCTCGATCAGGCGGCGCAGCGCCTCGCCGATCTGGCCCTGATTCCAGCGCCGGACCTGGCCGCGGATCGCCGCCTTGGCCTTGAAGAACACCGGCGGCCGCAGCGCCGCCATCGCCGCGTCCGGCGCGTCGCCGCTGTCGATCATCACCGCCAGCTGGTGCAGCCGCAGAAAGTGCCGCTGCACCGCGCGCAGGATACCGACCGCCTCGCCGCCCTCCGACAGCAGCCGGTTGAGCGCGCGGTCCAGGCCCGGCAGGTCGCCATCGGCCACCGCCATCGCCAGGTCGTCCAGCGACCGCTCGGTGGCGTCGCCGATGCAGGCGCGCACCGCCTCGACATCGACGCGACCGCCCTCCCCGGCATAGGCGATCAGCTTCTCGACCTCGCGCCGGGCGATCTGGCGGTCGCCCACCAGCGACGCGGCCAGCAGATGCTCGGCCTCGCCATCGGCCGAGACCTTGGCCTCGGACAAGAGGCGGTGGATGAAGCGGCCGATCGCCTCCTCATCCGGCATGTAGCAGGCGATCGCAGCCGCGCCCTCCGCCCCCTCCGCCAGCTTGCGCAGGGCCGAGCGCGGCGTCAGCTCGTCGGCCTCCAGCACCACCAGCGTGTCGGTCTCGCCGCCCGCCAGCACGGCCTCCAGCGCTGGCGCCACCGCATCGCTGGCGTCGCGCACCCGCACCAGGCGGCGGCCGCCGATCAGCGATAGGGCGAACACCTCGTCGACCAGCCGGGCCGGGTCACGGCCGATCTCGGCCGAGGCCAGCTCGGCGACGCGGAACGGGTCGGTCGGCGGATCGATCACGCCGCGGGCCAGCGTGTCGGCATAGTCACGCACGGCGCCGGCATCCGGGCCGTACAGCAAGACCGCGCGGATGCCGGGGTCGGGCCGCCGGACGAAGCTGTCGATCCGGTTCGGCGGCAGCTTCACGGATGCCGGTCGAAATAGAGCGCGAGGCGGGTGCGGATGTCCTCGCCGACCGAACGCAGCGCCCGCTCGCGCGCGTCGCGCTCGCCGACCAGGGTCGTGTACTGGTCGGCCAGGATGTTGAAGCTGGTGATCTCGCTGACCGAATCGGAGAACACCGGCTGGCCGGTCTTGCGGTCGGTCAGCACGAAGCTGGCCGTCATCGTCAGGTTCTTGCGGGTGGTGGTCAGGTCGCTGATCAGGTTCACGTCCTGCTGCGATTCGGCGACCGTGACGGCGAGGTCGTAGGCCGGCTGGGCTGGGCGGCCCTGAGGGTTGAGAGTGCGGATCAGCTCGGTGCGCAGGATCTGGCCCGACCGCTCGCCGATGATGCCGACATTGATCTGCCCCAGCCGGTCGGACATCGCCGCGCCGACCGAGTTGGTGCCGTAGAGCGGCCTTAGCCCGCAGGCCCCAAGCGCGAGGACCAGGAGCAGCGGCGCTGCGCGTTGAGCCCAGGACTTAGCCGACGACATTGACGATCCTGTTCGGGACGACGATGACCTTGCGGACGGTGCGGCCCTCCAGGGCCCGGGCGACATTGGCGTCGGCCAGCGCGGCCTCGCGCGCCGTCGCCTCGTCCACGTCGCGCGGCAGCACGATGGTGGCGCGCAGCTTGCCGTTGACCTGGACCGCGACCTTGGCGGTGTCGTCGATCAGCAGCGCCGGGTCGGCCTTTGGCCACGGCGCGTCGGCCAGGAGCCCGTCATGGCCCAGATGCTGCCACAACGCCTCGCCGACATGGGGCACCATCGGGCCGATCAGCCGGACCACGCCGTCGAAGGCCTCGCGCAGCGCCCAGGCCTCGCCCTGCCCCGACCCGTCGATCTTGGCGACCAGGTTGGTCAGCTCGCGGATGCGGGCCACGGCCTTGTTGAAGTGGAACCGCTCCAGGTCATCGCCGACGCCGGCGATGGTCTTGTGCAGCGCCCGGCGCAGCCCCTCCGCCGCCGGGCTGAAGCCGTTCGGCTGCGGCGCCCCGGCCGCCGGCAGCGCCACCGGGGCCTCGGTCACCAGCCGCCACAGCTGCTGCAGATAGCGCCAGGCGCCTTCGATGCCGGCCTCGGTCCACTCCATGTCGCGGTCCGGCGGGCTGTCGGACAGGATGAACAGCCGCGCCGCATCGGCGCCGTAGGTGTCGATGATCACCTGCGGGTCGACCGTGTTGCGCTTGGACTTCGACATCTTCTCGATGCGGCCGGCGGTGACCGGCGCGCCGGCGGCCAGCGTCGTCCACACGCCCTGGTCGTCGCGGCCGACCTCGGTCGGGTACAGCCAGGCGCCGTGGGCGTCGCGATAGGTCTGGTGCGTGACCATGCCCTGGGTGAACAGCCCGGCGAAGGGCTCGTCGATGCCCAGATAGCCGCAGCGCTTCAAGGCGCGGACGAAGAAGCGCGAATACAGCAGGTGCAGCACCGCATGCTCGATGCCGCCGACATACTGGTCGACCGGCAGCCAGCGGTCGACGGCGGCGCGGTCGAAGGCGCCCTCGGCCCGTGGCGAGCAGAAGCGCGCGAAGTACCAGGAGGATTCGAAGAAGGTGTCGAAGGTGTCGGTCTCGCGCCGCGCAGCGCCGCCGCAGCTCGGGCAGGCGACGTGCTTCCAGGTCGGGTGCCGGTCCAGCGGGTTGCCCGGCTGGTCGAAGGTCACATCCTCCGGCAGCGTCACCGGCAGCTGGTCCTCCGGTACCGGCACGATGCCGCAGCGCTCGCAATGGATGATCGGGATCGGGCAGCCCCAGTAGCGCTGGCGCGATACGCCCCAGTCGCGCAGCCGGTAGCGCACCGTCCCCTCGCCCGCCTTGCACTGCTGCAGGGCGGCGATGGCGATGTCCTTGGCCTCGTCCACCGACACCGGGCGGTCCGGCGTCAGCGGGCCCAGATCGTAGGCGAAGGCCCCGTCGGCATTGACCATCGCCTCGGCCATGGCGGCGCCGTCCGGTCGCGGCTCACCGGCCGGCCACAGCACCGGGATGATCGGCAGGCCGTAGGCGCGGGCGAAGTCGAAATCGCGCTGGTCATGCGCCGGGCAGCCGAAGATGGCGCCGGTGCCGTATTCCATCAGCACGAAATTGGCGACGTAAACCGGCACCGTGACGTTCGGGTCGAGCGGATGGACGGCGCGCAGCCCGGTGTCGATGCCGCGCTTCTCCTGGGTCTCGATCGCGGCCTCGCTGGTGCCGCTGCGGCGGCATTCGGCGACGAACTCGGCCACCGCCGGGCTGGCGCGGCCGATCTCGTCGGCCAGCGGGTGGTCGGGCGAGACGGCGCAGAAGCTGGCGCCGAACAGCGTGTCCGGCCGGGTGGTGAAGATCTCCAGCCCGTCGCCCCTGCCCTGCAGCGGGAAGGTCACCCGGGCGCCGACCGACCGGCCGATCCAGTTCTCCTGCATCAGCCGCACGCGCTCGGGCCAGCGCTCCAGCGTCGGCAGCGCCGCCAGCAGGTCGTCGGCGTATTCGGTGATGCGCAGGAACCACTGGTTCAGCTTGCGCCGCTCGACCGGCGCGCCGGAGCGCCAGCCGCGGCCGTCGATCACCTGCTCATTGGCCAGGACGGTGTTCTCGACCGGGTCCCAGTTGACCCAGGATTCCTTGCGGTAGGCCAGGCCCGCCGCCAGGAAGTCCAGGAACATCTTCTGTTCGTGGCGGTAGTAGTCTGGATGGCAGGTCGCGATCTCGCGGTCCCAGTCCAGCGACAGCCCCATCGACTGCAGCTGGCCGCGCATCGCCGCGATGTTCTCGTAGGTCCAAGCGGCCGGATGGGCGCCGCGCTCGATCGCCGCGTTCTCCGCCGGCAGGCCGAAGGCGTCCCAGCCCATCGGGTGCAGCACGTCGAAGCCCAGCGCCCGGCGGTGCCGCGCCACCACGTCGCCCAGCGTGTAGTTGCGGACATGGCCCATATGGATGCGCCCCGAGGGATAGGGGAACATCTCCAGCACGTAGTATTTCGGCCGGTCGCCGAGCGTCTCGAGCCGGAAGGTGCCGCGCTCCCGCCACACGGCCTGCCAATGCGCTTCGGTCTCACGGTGGTTGTAGCGGGACATTTCGGTCTCTGTGCCTGCGAACCCAGGCATTTACAGGGAAAGGGCGCCGGGGATCAATCCCGCGGCGCCCGGAAGATCCTCGGCCCTGCGGCCGGCGTCACTGAGCGGTCGACTGCTCGAGCCCGGTGATGCGCAGCTGCCGCGCCTTGGTCAGGATGGTGTCCTCGAGCGCGCTCGCCATGGTGGCGGGGGCCGGCGAATCCGCCCAGCCGCCCCTGCCCTGGACCTGTCGGAACACGCTGACCCGGACGCCGTCGGAGCGGAGCTCGCGGCCGAGGATGTAGACGTTCAGCTTGTAGCGCTCGTTCGGGGCGTTGGGCGCCGTGTACCAGTCGGTGACGATGGTGCCGCCGAACGGGTCGGCGCTGGTGATCGGCATGAAGGACACGGTGTCCAGGCTGGCCCGCCAGAGATAGGCGTTGACGCCGAGCACAGCGCCCTCGCCGAGATCCTTGTTCTGGTCGGCGCCGGCGCCGAAGCTCAGTCCACCCTCTCCGAAGACGCTCTGGGTCGGGGTGCGCTCGCGGGATGGACCCAGCTCCGGGCTGGGGCCGACCTTGACGCCGTCGTCGGAGGAGCAGGCGGCGAGCGACAGGGCAACCGTCGCCAGGGCGATCAGGACTCTCGGCGGCATGGGCGGGGCCAGATAGAAAAAGGGAGCGGCATGATAGCCGCTCCCCTCTCGAAGGCTAGCTTTTTATCGGTTCGATCAGAACGCGACCGAGATGCCGGTCTGGAAGACAGCCTGCTCCCAGCTGTTGTCGTCCTGAACGGTCACGCCGCCAATATCCTGCTTGCGGAAGTTCTGGATTTCGTAAATCACCTCGGCGTAGGTGTTCAGGCCCGGCGCCAGGGTATAGTTCACGGTCGCAGCCGCGACGTGGTTGTCCTTCAGGTCGAAGCCGCCCTGGGCACTCGAACCCTCAAGGTCGTTGTTCTTGTCGGCCCAGGTATAGGCATAGCCGAGACCGAAGTTCAGGGCGCCCAGGCTGTAGCCGAGGCCGAAACCGACCGTGTCGAAGTTCTTGTCGGTCGCGCCCGCGCCGAAGCCGCTCGGCGTGCCAACCCAGACGAGGCTGGCGACGATGCCGCCGAAGCCGACCTGACCGCCCGCGCTGTAGGTCTCGAGATCCCAATGGTTGTCGATGCCGTTGGCGTAGCTGGCGGTGCCGCGGACCTTGACGCTGGTGCCGTCGAACTCGCCCTCGTAGCCGAGGCCGCCGCTGATGGCGTTCTCGAAGACCTGACCGCCGTCGAACAGATCGGCCCGGCCCTGGGTACCGTTGCTGAGGTTCTTGGTGTCGGAGATCACCGGGGTGAAGCCGACCGCGAAGATGAAGCCGCCGAGGCTCGGCGAGGAGTACTTGATGCTGGTGCTCTTATCCAGGCCCGAGTGGTAGGTCGGGTCGAGCGAGAAGAAGTCACCGCCGCCGTAGCGGTAGTTGCCGTCCAGGTTGTCGCCGTAGCCGCCCGGCGAGTTCAGGATGTCGTCGGGCGCGAAGAAGTAACCGAAGTCACCGGCCACCTGGGGCGAATCGCCCAGGGTGATGGTGCCCATTTCGGGAGTCTTCAAATAGACGTACTGCCGGTCGACCGTGACGTCCTGGCGACGGTTGACGTTGTTCATACGGATGCGGGCGCCGTACTCCAGGCCGCTGTCCGTCGTGTTGCTGATGTCGAACTGCAGACGGCCGTTCGAGTTGAAATCGTACTCGCGGTCGCGGTCGTCGTCGCTCGAGCCGATGATCAGGCCGGCTTCCCAGGCGACGAAGCCGCTGATCTTCATCTTCAGGCCGGACGTCACCGCATTGTCTTCCGCGAACGCCGGCATCGCCACCAGAGCGGCAGCGGCCAACGCCGTCCCACCCAGCAGAATCTTCTTCATTCCTAACCTCCTAACGCGGCCGAGCGGCCGTGATGTCCCTTAGATGTCCCCTCGAAGACGACACCACAGCCAGGGTGCGAATGGCGTCGATCTGCAGGTTATACGGGGCAGCCATGCCACCCGACAATCCACAAGTTGCACAGAAGTCACAAAAGCTGGGACGTGTGGTTCCATTGCAACATGCGACTGGAGCGACCTTGGCGGGAATCGGAGCGGGCAGTTGCGATCGGCCGGAACGCTGGCAAATCGAGGATTGCTCGGTGGTGAAAAAACGGCGGTCCGGGTCTGTTAAGGCCCTGCGGCGCCAGGCCGCGCTCCGGCCGCCGGCGTTGCAATTGCGCATCGGCGTGCCGGATTGTCGCAGTATGATGGCCATCACACCTGCGGACTCCGCCGCCCGCCGCGACCACCGGCCAACGCCGCCATCGGCGATGCCGCGTTGCGCCCCGCGCCGCGGGCGTTGCAATCCCGCATGGTTGTGCCGGATTCTGGCGACATGACGACCAACACACTCGCAGACTCGATCGCCGCGGTCCGGTCGCGGATCGAGGCCGCCGCCAGGACCGCCGGCCGCGATCCCGCCGCCGTCACCCTCGTCGCCGTCTCCAAGGTCCAGCCGGAGGACCGCATCGAGGCCGCGCTCGCCGCCGGCCAGCGGGTGTTCGGCGAGAACCGTGTGCAGGAGGCGCAAACCCGCTGGGCCGAGCGCCGCGCGGCCTGGCCGGACCTGCAGCTGCGGCTGATCGGGCCGCTGCAGACCAACAAGGCCAAGGATGCGGTGCGGCTGTTTGACGTGATCGAGACGGTCGACCGCCCGAAGCTGGCGCGCAGCCTGGCCGAGGCGATGGCCGCGGCCGGCCGCACGCTCGACTGCCTGATCCAGGTCAACACCGGCGAGGAGCCGCAGAAGGCCGGCGTGCTGCCGCGCGAGACCGAGGACCTCTACCGGCTGTGCACCGGGGAATGCGGCCTCTCGATTCGCGGCTTGATGTGCATCCCGCCGGTGGAGGAGCCGCCGGCGCTGCATTTCGCGCTGCTGGCCGACCTGGCCGCGCGGCTCGGCCTGCCGGTGCTGAGCATGGGCATGAGCGACGATTTCGAGACCGCGGTGCGCTATGGCGCGACCCATGTCCGGGTCGGCACCGCGCTGTTCGGCGCCCGGGTCACTCCGGAGCGGCCGGCGGCCTGATCACCAGCGCATCTCCGGGCGCGGCCGCGGCCAGCAGCTCGAGCAGATCGGCCCGGGCGAGGGCGACGCAGCCCTCGGTCGGGCCCCAGTCGGGCCGGGCCAGATGGACGAAGACGGCGCTGCCGAGGCCGGCGACCGGCGGGTCGTCGTTGTGGCCGATCACGATCACCAGGTCGTAGAGGGAATCGTCGCGCCACATCCGCTCGTGCCGGGCGGGGTGGGGCAGGCGGACCGGGCGGTTATAGGCCGGGTCGGCAGGGTCGTCGCACCAGCCGTCCCCGGGCGCGATCGCGGCGCGGGGCAGGGTGGTCGCGGGGGCGGGGCCGCGGTCGGGCCGGTACAGCACCCGGCGCAGCGGGAACCGTCCGGTCGGCGTCGCCCCGTCGCCCTCGCGCTTGTCCGGCCGCACGCCGCCCTTGCCCAGGGCGCAGCGCCTGCGGCCGGCGCCCCAGTCGATCCATCCCTCCGCCGAGACCACCACCTCCACCGCCTCGCCTCCTCTCGGTCGCCATCGCTGCCGACCGTGCTAGATTGCCCGCCCATGGTCATCGCATCCGACACGGTCGACGCCAGAAAACGGCTTCTTCTCGCCTGCGGCAACAGCGCGCTGCGCGCGCTGCTGGGCGAGCAGTTCGCCGCGTCGGCCGATTTTGCCGCCACGGCGGTGGCAGAGGCGGCGGCGGCCGAGGCGGCGGTCGCCGGCGGCGATTTCGCCGCTGCGATCATCGATGATGCGATCGTCGACGATGGGGCGGCCGGTCCGGCGCCCGAGACGCTGTGCGGCCGGCTGCGCGACTCCGGCCTCGCCGGGCCGATCCTGGCGATCGGCGACCGGGCCGAGCGCTTCGCCGACGCCGATGCGACGCTGCGCCCGCCGATCCGGATCGGCGTGCTGCTGACCAGCCTGCGCGCCGCCCTGGCCCGGCGCGGCCAGGCCCGGCCGGACCCCGATCTCGGCCCCTACCGCTTCGACCCCACCGGCCTGCGCCTGATCCACACCACCGACGGGCGGGAGATCCGGCTCACCGCAAAGGAGGCGGCGATCCTGCGCCATCTGCGCCGGCAGGACGGCGCCACGGTGCCGCGCGACGCCCTGCTCGACGCCGTCTGGGGCTATGCTTCGGGGGTCGCCACCCACACGGTGGAGACCCATATCTATCGTCTGCGGCGCAAGATCGAGGCCGACCCGGCGCGGCCCGCGCTGCTGCTGACCGTCCCCGGCGGCTATGCCCTGGGCGGGCAGGAGCCGGGCGAGGAGAAAGGGCCGTGAGTCCGGCGATGCATCCTGTGACGGGCGACACAGACACGGGGTCCCGGCCGTGTTTCACCATCAATATGTCGAAAAGACCTTTTTTCTCGACTCGTGCGACTCGGTGCGCGAATGTTCCCTCCGCCGGCGTCCTCGGACGTGACGGATGGTTTCCCGCGCGCCGAGAGTCAGACTGACGCGCCGATGGCGAAAACGAGCGACCTTATGCTCCGGTTCTGGGGTGTTCGCGGCAGCATCGCCTGCCCGGCCTCCTGCAACATGCGCTACGGCGGGAACACGAGCTGTATCGAGATCCGGCGCGGCGACGACCTCCTCGTCATCGACGGCGGCACCGGTCTGCGGGACCTGGGCCACCGGCTGATGGAGGAGGGGCGGCCGGATGTCGACGTCTTCTTCACCCACACCCATTGGGACCATGTCTGCGGCGTGCCGTTCTTCAAGCCGGCCTACGCCAAGGGCCGCAAGGTGCGCTTTTGGGCCGGCCACCTGAAACCGCAGAACAAATCGATCTATTCGGTGTTGTGCGAGACGATGATGGCGCCGCTGTTCCCGGTGCCGATCGGCGTCTTCCAGGATTGCGAGTATCACGATTTTGACTGCGGCACCCCGATGGAGCCCTTCCCGGGCATCAAGCTCAACACCTGCTGGCTCAACCACCCGAACCTCGCCTGCGGTTACCGCATCGATGTCGGGGGCAAGAGCATCTGCATCATCACCGACACCGAGCATCGGCCGGAAGGGGTAGACCAGGTCATCGCCGATTTCGTTCGCGGTGCCGACATCATGGTGTATGACGCCATGTTCACGGATGAGGAGTATCCGAGATTTGTCGGCTGGGGCCATTCGACCTGGCAGGAGGCACTCAAGCTCGCGGATGCGGCGGATGTCGGCCGGGTCGTGCTGTTCCACCACGATCCCAATCACGATGACGCGTTCCTGGACCGGATCGCGGATGCCGCAGATCGCCGGCGTCCCGGGACGCTGGTCGCGCATGAAGGCATGACGTTGCACCCTTGAGCTCGCACACAGTTCCTCCCGATTTCGGCCGCCGCCTGCGACGCTGGCGCCTGGGCCTCGCCACGCTGTTCGGCCGCCAGCCGAAGGGCTTCTTCATCCCTTGCAGCTATGCCGACGAGGTGCCGGATACGCTCCTGCCCTATGCCGGGCACGAGGCGCTGTTCCGCTCCTCCGAGCCGGTGTTCCAGGCCGTGCTCGACGTCATCGAAGGCTATCGCGACGGGCTCCTGGCGATCGGCGCGACCGAGCGCGAATCGCCGCCGCCACAGCCGCGCTGGAACCAGGGCTGGTTCGCCCGGCTCGACGCCGCGGCGGCCTATGCCATGGTGCGGGCGCGGCAGCCGGCCCGGATCGTCGAGGTCGGCTCCGGCCATTCCACCCGCTTCATGATCCGGGCGGCGGTCGACGGCGACCTGGCGTTGGAGTTCACCGCCATCGACCCGGCGCCGCGGGCCAGCATCGCCGAGCTCGGCATCACCCATCTCGAGCAGACGGTGCAGGAGGCCGGGACCGAGCCGTATCGCGACCTGGCCGAAGGCGACATCCTGTTCATCGATTCGAGCCACATCGCCATGCCTGGCACCGATGTGGACTTCCTGGTCAACCAGGTGCTGCCCTGCCTGGCGCCGGGCGTGCTGGTGCACATCCACGACATCTGCCTGCCCGACCCGTATCCGGACGAGTGGGGCTGGCGCGGCTACAACGAGCAGCAGGTGGTGGCGGCGCTGTTGACCGGCGGCGGCTTCAAGCCGGTCTTCGCCAGCCACTACGCGGCGACGCGGATGGCCGAGGCGGTGTCGCGCACCGTGGTCGGCCAGCTGCCGCTGCGCGACGGCACGCCCGAGACCAGCCTGTGGCTGGAAAAGGCCGCGCAGCCGCTGGCCTATCTGTAACAGCCCCAGTGGGGCGGTGGAGCGCTCGCGCTCGAGGACCTCTCATCGTCGCGCCTCGGCCAGCGAGGCGGCGATGTCGCTGATCGAGCGGAACAGCACGAGCGGGTCGTCGCGCGATGGCAGGAAGCCCCGTCGCCGCCAGAACTCCGCGGCGTCGGCATCGACGGCGTTGACCATGAGGGCGCGGCCGCCGACGAGCGCCGCCGCCTTTACGCAGCGTTCGAGAGCGTGCTTCACCAGGCCCGTTCCGATGCCGTGCCCTGCCCAGCCGATGTCGGTGGCAAGCTGGCCGAGCAGCAGGCACGGCACTGGATCGGGTGGCTGGCCGGTGCGGATGGATCGAGGCAGAACGTTCGGGACCACCGCGGTCGGCGCGAGGCCGTAATAGCCGACGACGCGGCCCGCCTCGTGGACCACCAGGACGGCGGTGAAGCCCTTCTCCTGATTGGAGAGCGCTCGGGCCCTGAGCCAATGGTCAAGGGCAGGCTTGCCGCAGGTGAATTCGGACAGGTCGTGGGCGGCGGTCAGCGGTTCGGGGGCCGAGAGCGGCAAGGCTCAGCGTTTCTTGGCGGCGCCCGGTTCCCATGGCGCGGGACGCCTCGCCAGCTCCACCATCTCGGGGACCGGCGCCGCGGCACCGGACAGGACCGCCATGAACTCGTCGAAGCCTGTCGGGCTCATGCGGATCAGCCGATTCTCCAACAGCACATCCTCGGCGGCGCGAACGGCCGCATCGCGCACGAAATCCGTGCGCGACCGGCCGCGCAGGCCGGCAGCGCGATCGATCATCGCGATGTCGGCCTCCGGCATGCGCATCGAAATCGGATGTTCCTTGCGTTCGGCGCTTCTGACCATCGGCACCCTCCATCGGGAACTATGGACCGATCGTAGTGCAAATTGCAATACAGCGATTTGAAGCAATGCGGGGCCGGTGGATCTCCGTCCTACCGGTACGGGTCGGCGGCGTCGCGCAGGCCGTCGCCGAAGAACTGGAAGGCCAGCACCACGATGATCACCGGCAGCACCGGCATCAGCAGCCAGGGGTAGAGCGCGACGACGTTGATGTTCTGCGACTCGTTCAGCAGCACGCCCCAGCTGGTGACCGGGGGCCTGAGGCCGAGGTTGAGGAAGCTCAGCGCCGTCTCGCCCAGGATCATCCCCGGGATGGTCAGGGTGGCCGAGGCGATCAGGTGGCTCATGAAGCTCGGCAGCAGGTGGCGGAAGATGATCCGCCGCGGCCGGGCGCCCATCAGCTGGGCGGCGACGCAGAAATCCTCCTCGCGCAGGGCCAGCAGCTTCGACCGCACCGACCGCGCCAGGCCGGTCCATTCGACCAGGCCGAGGATGATGGTGATGCCCATGAACACCACGATCGGGCTCCAGGTCACGGGCAGGGACGCCGACAGCGCCATCCACAGCGGCAGCTGCGGGAAGCTCTGGATCACCTCGATCAGCCGGTTGACGACGTTGTCGATCCAGCCGCCGTAATAGCCGGCCAAGCCGCCGATGACGATGCCGAGCAGGAAGCTGACGGTGATGCCGATCAGTCCGACGGTCAGCGAGATCCGGGCGCCGTAGAGGATGCGGCTCAGCATGTCGCGGCCCAGCCGGTCGGTGCCGAACAGGAAGAAGGTGCCGTGCTCGGGCGGGCAGACCAGGTGCAGGTCGGCCTCGAACATGCCCCAGAACCGGTAGCCGTCGCCGCGGCAGAAGAAGCGCAGCGGCTGCGGCTGCGACCGGTCCTCGGTGTAGACCCGCCGCATCGATTCCATGTCGAGCGAGTACTGATAGCCGTAGACATAGGGGCCGACGAAGCTGCCCTCGTGGAAGAACCGGACCTGCTGCGGCGGCGCGTAGATGTGGCCGGTGTGGCGGCTGTCCAGCCCGTAGGGCGCCAGGAACTCGCTGACCAGGATCGAGAGATAGGCCAGCAGCAGCACCACGCCGGAGATCGCGGCCAGGCGGTGGCGCTTCAGCTTCCACCACATGATCCGCCACTGCGACGCCAGGAAGTAACGCTCCTGCTGCGGCGTCAGCGGCGCCTCGAGATAGGGGTCCCAGGGCGCCGGATTGACGTAGTGCTGGGGCTCGCGGGGGACGTCGCTCATTTCACGGCCCCTCCCGACAGGCGGATGCGGGGATCGAGCACCGCCAGCGCCAGGTCCGAGACCAGCGTGCCGATCACCGTCAGCATCGCCAGCCACAGCACGAAGGAGCCGGCGAGGTACATGTCCTGGCTCTGCAGCGCCGACAGCAGCAGCGGGCCGGCGGTCGGCAGGTTCAGCACCACCGAGACGATGGTGGCGCCGGAGATCAGGTGCGGCAGGATGTTGCCGATATCGGCGATGAACGGGTTCAGCGCCATGCGCAGCGGGTATTTCAGCAGCGCCCGCTGCCGCTTCATGCCCTTGGCCAGGGCGGTGACGTAGTACTGCTTTTGCAGCTCGTCCAGCAGGTTGGCGCGCAGCCGCCGGATCATCGCCGCGGTGCCGGAGGTGCCGATCACGATCACCGGCACCCAGAGATGGCCCAGAACCGAGACGAACTTGGCCCAGCTCATCGGCTGGTCCAGGTATTTCGGGTCCATCAGCCCGCCGATCGAGACGCCAAACCATTGGTTGGCCAGGTACAGCAGCACCAGCGCCAAGAGGAAGTTCGGCGTGGCCAGGCCGAGGAACCCCAGGAAAGTCAGCCCATAGTCGCCGATGCTGTACTGGTGCGTGGCCGAATAGATCCCGATCGGGAACGACACCACCCAGATGAAGATCGTGGTGGCCAAGGTCAGCAGAATGGTCAGGAACATGCGGTCGCCGACCACGGCGGTCACCTGCATGTTGTACTCGAACGACCAGCCGAAATCGCCGCGCAGGCAGTTGCCCAGCCAGGCCAGGTATTGCAGCAGGAAGGGCTGGTCGAGCCCGTAGTTCTCCCGCAGGAACTGCATCTGGTTCGGGTCCAGCGATTCGCCGCGGCTGCGCAACTCGTTGACCATGGTGGTCAGGTAGTCGCCGGGCGGCAGCTGGATGATGGCGAAGCTGATGAAGCTGATCGCGAGCAGGGTCGGGATCATCACCAGGATGCGCCGGGCGATGTAGCTCAGCATGTCATCCTCGCCCGGGCCATGGCCGTCCCCGCCGTCATGGGTCCACCCAGAAGGTGTCGGGGTGGTAGATGCCAAAATGCGCGCCCGGGTCCCAGGACAGGATCCCCTTCTCCGGCACGTTGTGCAGCCGGTTCTTGACCACCACCGGGGCCAGGACGCCCTGCACCGTGCCGATCGAGGTGACCTGGTCCGACTGGATCCGGATCATCTCGCGGATGACCGCGTCGCGGCGGCCCTTGTCGGCGGTGGTGCGCCATTCGTCGTACAGCGCCATCAGCTGCTCGGCGAAGGGCTCGTCCGGCTTCTCCCCGGCGGTGCCGCGGGTCTGCACGTACTGGCCCCATTTCGGGTATTGCAGCCAGTTCTGGTCGACCGGCGCCAGGCCCGACGGCACCGTCGTCGGCGTCACCAGCGCGTTGTCGATGCCGGTCCACACCGACATCACCGCGTCGCCGGAGAAGATCCGCTGTAGGAACACGTCGCGCTGCGACTGGGTGGTGAAGAGTGCGACGCCGATCTTGGCCCAGCTGTCCCGGATCAGTTGCAGGATGTCGGCCTCGAGGCTGCGCTCGCCGTTGCTCTCGACCACGATCTCCAGCCGGCGGCCGTTCGGCATCAGCCGGATGCCGTCGCTGTCGCGCTGGGACAGGCCGGCCTCGTCGAGCAGGGCGTTGGCCTTGGCCAGGTCGAACTGGGTCCACGCCGTCGCCAGCGCCGGGTCGTAGAAGGGCGATTCCGGCAGCACCGTGTTCTGGCTCGGCCGGGCCAGGCCGAAGAACACCACCTGGTTGATCTCGTCCCGGTTGATCGCCAGCGACAGGGCGCGGCGGAAGCGGACGTCGCGGTTCAGCGTCCGCCAGTCGGGGTCGTTGCAGTTCAGGTTCGGATAGAGGGCGACCTCGGAGCCCAGCGCCGTGGTCCACAGCCGGACCTTGTACTGGCCGGCGGCCTGGCCGGCCTTGAGGAAGCTGATGTTGTCGAAGCGCAGGCCGCGCTGCTGCAGGTCGGCGTCGCCGGCGCCGGCCTTGGCCGGGATCAGCGAGCCTTCGACGACATTGACGATGACGCGGTCGAGATAGGGCAGCTGCCGGCCCTGGCTGTCGACGCGGTGGTAGTAGGGGTTGCGGACGAAGACGAAGCGGTCGGCCGGCGCCTTGGTGGTGACGACCCAGGGCTCCAGCACCGGCAGGTCGGGATTGGCCGAGTCGATCAGCTTGCTGCGCAGGTTGAACAGCGCCACCCAGTTGCGCATGCCCGCCTGCTTGGCCAGCGCCTCCAGGGCCTTGGCGTCGGCGTATCTCTTGTGGAACTGCTTCAGGTAATGCGCCGGCGCGTAGAGATAGAGCGGCGCCGGACCGGCCAGGGCCGGCAGGAACTCGGGGTTCGGCCTGGACCAGGAGAAGCGCACGGTCACCGGGTCCGGATACTCGACCTTGGGCAGCTCGCCCTCGACCAGCAGCCGGGTGTCCGGGCCGTAGGGCGACAGCTCCTTGTCTAGCTCCATGTCTTCCCAGGAGAAGCGGAAATCCTCGCTGGTGAAGGGCTGGCCGTCGGACCATCTGTGGCCCGGCCGCAGATGCAAGGTGAACACCTTCTCGCCCTCGACATCGACCGATTCCAGCAGGTCCGGATGCAGCTTGAAGTCCGGGCCGTAGCCGACCAGTCGGGCATAGGCGTAGGTGTTCATGATCCGGATGTCGCGGGCGCGGGCGACCATCCAGGCGATCTCGCCGCCCGGCTTGCCCGGCTCCTTGCCCTCCGCCGCCATGTCGACCACCGACGGCAGCTGCGGCACGCGCTCGGCCACCGGCGGCAGCTTGCCGGCGGCCACGTCCGGCTCATACATCGGCGTCTCGACCAGCGCCGGGCCGGCGGCAGCAGGCAGGGCCTGGGCCAGGCCGAGCAGGATCGCGAGGAGAGCGAGCCAACGGGTCATGACGCCACCAGCTCCAGCGCGGGCGCTTCGGTGGCGCGGACGAAATGGCCCTTGTCGACCTCGACCAGCCGGCCCGGCTTGTCGGGCCCCAGGGTGAACGGCGCCGGCCACGCCCCGGGGTCGGAGGCCCGGCCGCCCATCAGCGCCGCGAAATCCAGCCGCCGCGACGGGTCGGGGGCCGGCACCGCGGCCAGCAGCGCCTTGGTGTAGGGATGCACCGGCCGGGCGAACAGCGAGGCGCGCGGCGCCAGCTCCACCACCCGGCCGCGGCACATCACCATGATCCGGTCGGCGATGTAGTCGACCACCGCCAGATTGTGGCTGATGAACAGATAGGTCAGGCCCAGCCGGGCCTTCAGGTCCTTCAGCAGGTTCAGGATCTGGGCCTGGATCGAGACGTCGAGCGCCGAGACCGGCTCGTCGCAGATCACCAGGTCGGGGCGCAGCGCCAGCGCCCGGGCGATGCCGATGCGCTGCCGCTGGCCGCCGGAGAAGCTGTGCGGATAGCGCTGCAGGTGGCGGATGTCGAGCCCGACCAGCTCCATCAGCTCCTTGGCGATCGCCTTGCGCTTGGCCGGGGTGCCGATGCCGTGGATGGTCAAGGGCTCGGTCAGGATGTCGAACACCGTCATCCGCGGGTTCAGCGAGCTGAACGGGTCCTGGAAGATGAACTGCATGCGCGGGCGGAAGGCCTTGAGGTCCTGGCCCTCCAGCGCCAGCACGTCGACCGGCTTGCCGTGGTCGTTGAAGCGGATGCCGCCGTCATCCGGGCTCAGCGCCCGCATCAGGATCTTCGACAGGGTGGTCTTGCCGCAGCCGGATTCGCCGACCAGCCCCAGGCATTCGCCGCGGCGGATGGCGAAGGAGACGTCGTCGACCGCCTTGATCCGCTCCTCCTGGCCGCCGCCGAACAGGCCGCTGTTGCGGATGGCGAAGGTCTTCGAGATGCCTTCGACCGTCAGCAGCGGGCCGGCCGCCTCCGCCGCCTCGGTCCAGGCCTTCTTGCCGGTCCCCATCATGTGGCCGTCGGCCTGCCGGATCTCGCGGATCGGCATCAGCCGTTCATGCCCCATGTCGAAGCGCGGCACCGCCCGCAGCAGCGCCTTCAGATAAGGGTGGCCGGGATTGGTGAAGATCGGGCCGAGCGGGCCGGATTCCATCACCTCGCCGCGATACATCACCACCACCTCGTCGGCGATGTTGGCGACGATGCCGAGGTCGTGGGTGATGATCATGATCGCCATCCCCAGCTCGGCCTGCAGGTCCTGCATCAGCTTCAGGATCTGGGCCTGGATGGTGACGTCGAGCGCGGTGGTCGGCTCGTCGGCGATCAGGAGGGCAGGGCGGCAGACCAGCGCCATGGCGATCATGGCGCGTTGGCGCAGCCCGCCCGACAGCTCGAACGGGTAGGTCTTGAGCGCGCGGGCGGGGTTGGGGAAGCCGACCAGCCGCAGCATCTCGCGGGCCAGGTCGCGCGCCTCGGCCGGGCCGACCGGCCGGTGCAGCCGCACCGCCTCGACGATCTGGTTGCCGACCGTGTGCAGCGGCGACAGCGAGGTCATCGGCTCCTGGAAGATCATCGAGATCCGGCCGCCGCGGATGTCGCGGTATTCCGCGCTCTCTTGCGGCAGCCTGGCCAGGTCGACGACCGTGCCCGGCTTGTCCGGGTCGCTGAACAGGATCCTGCCGCCGGTGACCCGGCCGTTGCTGGGCAGGATGCCCATCACCGACTGGGCCAGCACCGATTTGCCGGAGCCGCTTTCGCCGACCACGGCGACGGTCTTGCCGGCCGGCACCCGCAGCGACACGCCGCGCACGGCCTCGAGCGTGCCGCCGGGCACGGCGAAGCCGATGCGCAGATCGTGCAGTCGCAGGATGTCGGTCACCGCGGCGAGCCTCTCATTCCTCGGGCCCGTCGGTGGCAGGCTGGTCCGCGGGGCGCACGCCCCAGCGCTCGGCCAACCCGGCCTGGGGCGTGATCACCCCGAGCGACATCAGGTTGGCCTGGCTCGAATCGTCGATCGGCAACGCCTTGGCGACCGCCGCGTCATGCGCCTGCGACACGATTTCGTCGAAGCCGCTGACGGTGGACTCGATCCTGAGGCGCCGGCCGCCGCCGCGCAGGTCCAGCTGCATCCAGCCGCGCTGGCGGTCGCGCCGGACCGAGAAGTAGCGCAGCCGGAAGCCGGACAGGTCGCGCCAGGCGATGCGGGTGCCGAGCGGGCCATGGGCGACGATGCCTTGGCCGTCGACCTCGATCACGCTGCGGTGCCGCAGCCAGGTGCGCAGCAGGAAGGCCAGGAACACCAGCGCCGCGGCGCCGAAAGCCACGGCGACGATCCAGTGCATCGGCAGCAGGATCAGCGGCAGCGCGGTCAGGGCCAGCCCGGCCGCGCCGCGCGCATAGTCGCCCCCCAGCTCGGCCATGTCATAGCGGTGGGCGGTCATGTCCGGTCTCCGAACAGGCTGTCGGGATCCGGCCAGGCCACGGCCGGATGCCATGCCAGCAGCGTCAGCAGGCCGTCGAGAAAGATCCATCCTTCGTCGTCATGCGCCAGATGATGGGTCAGGAGGCCTGTCGGCTCCCCGGGGTCGGCGGTGCCATTCCGGCGGTCGGCGAGGTGGCGCAGGATCGGCGCCAACGCCCGGTCGATGCCGGCGAAGCCGCGGCCGCCGCGCCAGTCGATCGGATCGGCATGGGTGTTGAGCTGCGCCGGGCCGGGCGCCGCCTCGCGGGCGCCGAAGCCGGACAGGATGTCGAGGCCAGCTTCGCCCAGCCGGGCGCGCAGCGTCGGGCCGATGCGGTTCCAGGGCGGCGCCAGCACCGGGCGGAAGCGGTCGCCGAACAGTGCCTGCAGCCGCTCGCGGCCGGCGGTCAGTTCGGCCAGGACGGTCTCGGCGGGCCGATGGTCGCCCAGCTCGGCCGTCTTCTCGCCGGTCGGCGCATGCGACCGGTGCGCCCAGCCGTGCTGGATCACCATGGCGGGCGTGCCGGCCAGGCGGTCGGCCAGCGCCGGCTCGGCCCCAGCGGGGATGACCGCCAGCGCGACCCAACGGCTGTGGCGCGCGGCCAGGGCCAGCAGCCGGTCCAGCGCCGGGGTCGGCGCCTCCGCGTCGTCGTCGCGCCACCAGAAGCTGGCACGGCGGCCAGCCGCGGCCCACCGGTCCAACTCGGCCCGCAGCTCGGTCCGGGAGTCGGGCAGGGGCGGGGCGTGGGGCTCGGTCGGCGCGGGCATGGATCGGGACGGTCCGGACGAAAGCGGCACTATAGCCGCAGCCCGCGGCCGGGCGGCAAGCCCCGCATCCCCGATCTCCTGATCCGTCATCCTCCTCACGCGGCGCTCCGTCTTTCCGCGGCGTCGCGCAGCAGGGCGGCCGCGGTCCGGGCGCCGTCCAGGGCCAGCGCCGCCCGCGGCGGCGGGGGCGCGGCCATGGCGTCGTCCACCGCCCGGGCCAGCCGCTGCGGCGTCAGCCCGGCCTCCGGCACCACGAGACAATGGCCGCGGGCCGCCAAAAGGTCCGCCCGCCGGGTCTGCTCGGTCTCGCCGGCGGCGGCGAAGGGCACGAAGACGGCGCGGCAACCGGCCCGCACCACATCCATGACCGTGTTGTAGCCGGCCTGGCTGACCGACAGGCGGCAGCGGGCCAGCAGGCTCGGGAAATCCGGCCGCGCCGGCTCGACGATGATCTGTCCCGGGGGCACCCCGTCCGCCGCTGCCGCGGTCAGTTCCGCGACGGCGCCGGCGGGCAGGTCCGGCCCGGCCAGCAGACGCCAGCGCGTCCGCTTCTGGCCGGAGAGGGCACGGGCGGCGAGGGCGGTGCGCAGCAGCTCGGCGCCGACCGCGCCGCCGCCGACCGAGACGATCACCTCGTCGACGCCGTCGCCGGGTGGCGCCTCGCGGGTCGAGGGCGCGCCGACATAGCCGGTGTAGCGGATCAGCCCGGCCACCCGCGGGGCCGGCGGGAAGCTGGCCTCGAACGGGATCACCGTCGGGTCGCCATGCACCAGCACCAGGTCGAACAGCGCCAGCGCGGTGTCGGCCATGGCCTCGACCTTGGCAGGGTCCTTCTTGTCCACCAGGATGTCGCGGACCGAGCAGGCGATCAGCGACCGGGGGCTGGCGCGGCGAGCGATCTCCAGCATCGGCACCAGCTCGAAGGCGAAGGCGCGGCGGCCGAAGGGGAAGGTCTCGACCAGCAGGATGTCGGGTTTCGTCCGGGCCAGAAGCGCCAGCGTCTCGGCCGCGCGGCGTTTCTTCCAGCCGGCGTCGATCGGCCGGTCCTCGGCGTCGAGCAGGGTGCGGAAGCCGGTATCGGCCGACCGCACCGGCGGCAATGGCACCACCTCGGCGCCGCCCCAGTCGGTGCCGGGAACATCAAAGCCGCCCTGGGCCACGGTCACGGCGAAGCCGGCCTCGGTCAGCGCGCGGGCGATCGCCGCGGCCCGCCGGACATGGCCGATGCCGAGCAGATGCTGAACGTGGAACAGAACCTTCATGCTGCCAAAGAAATGTTCAGCCGCTCGATCACCGGCGCCCCCGAATCGTCCAGCCGGAACAGGTGTGCGCAGCCCCACTGCAGCCCGTCCGGCGCGTCGCCGATCATGGTCCAATCGGCGGCGCAGGCATAGAGCGCCAGGATGACGCCGCGATGACAGATCGCCACGGTGTCGCGCCCGGCGGCGGCGAGCCGCAGCAAAAGCGGCGCCAACCGGGCCTGCAGCTCGCGGTAGGACTCGCCGCCCGGTGCCCGGAAATCCAGGCCCAGCGCCTCGCGCCGGGCCAGCTCCGCCGGGTCGATCCGGGTCTTGTCGGACAGACGCAAGCCCTCCCAGCCGCCCCAGTCCAGCTCGGTCAGCGCCGGCTCCGGCACCGGGTCGAGGCCGAGCAGCCGCGCCGTCTCCATGGCGCGCGACAGCGGGCTGGTCAGCACCGGCCAGCCGGCGACCCAGTCCGGCAGGCGCCATCGTGCCGCCGCCGCGCGCCCGGCTTCCGACAGCGGAATGTCGGCCCGGCCCTGGATGCGGCGCTCGGCATTCCACCCGGTCGGGGCGTGGCGCAGGACGAGGAGGCGGGTCATGCCGGCGCCAGCCCTGCGGCGACCCGCGCCAGGGTGCGGTCGAGGATGGCGGCGGTGGCGGCGATGTCGTGCCGGGCCAGGACATTGGCGCGGGCGACCTCGCCCATGGCGCGCCGCCGGGCCGGGTCGTCCAGCAGGGCCGCGACCGCGGCGGCGAAGGCGGCCGCGTCGCCGGGCGGGACCAGCAGGCCGGTCTCGCCGTGGCGCAGGATCCCGGCCACGCCGCCGCCTTCGCCCCCGGCGGCGCCGGCCACTGCCGGCAGGCCGGCGGCCTGGGCCTCGAGCAGCGCCATGCCGAAGGCCTCGTTGATCGCCGGCCAGACGAACAGGTCGGCCTCCGACAGCACCTGCGGCAGCGACTCGGGCGGCACGGCACCACGGAACACGGTCCGGGCGGGGTCGTAGAGCGGCTCGATCCGGGGCCGGGCCGGGCCATCGCCGACCACGGTCAAGGTCCAGGGCCGGTCGCCGAGCCGCTGCAGCGCCGCCGCGAGCAGGGCATAGGACCGCTCCTTGTCACCCTCCCGCATCATGCCGATGGCGAGAAGGCGCGGCGGGCCAGCCGGCCGGCGGGTCACGGCGGCGAAGGGCGCGGCGTCGAGGAAGGGCGGCAGGCGGATGATGCGCTCCGCCGGCACCAGGGCGGACAGGCCGGCCGCGTCCCGGTCGCTGAAGGTGATCAGCGCCGCGGCCCGGCGGATCGCCTCCACCGCGGCCCGGTGCCCGGCGGCCCAGGCCCCTTCGGCCCGGCGCGGCGCATGCGAAGCCTCGGCCGCGACATAGGGGATGCCGAGCGCCGCAGCGACCGGCGGCCCGAGCCAGTCCGGCGCCTTGTGGTACAGATGGTAGGTGAACCAGACATCCGGGCGGTCCGGTGCCCCGCGCCAGCGCCGGACCAGCCGGTCGGCGATGCGGGTGCCCAGCGCCTCGATCCGCGCCGGCCGCGCCGGGTCCAGACCCGGATCCCAGCTGCGCAGCCGGCTGGCCAAACGGACCTCGTGCCCGCCGCGCCGCAGCGCCTCGATCAGCAGCCGCGCCATGCGCCGGTCGCCCGATGGCACCGGATGGCCCGGCGGCTTCATCGGCGCGTAGAAGGCGACCTTCATCCCGGTCCCGGCAGACCGAAGCGGCGGGCCAGCTTGGCCAGGCCGACGGCGAAGCCGAAATCGCGCCGTACCCGCGCGGCGCCGGCGGCCCCCAGCCTGGCGCGGCGGGCGGGGTCGGCGATCAGCCCGGACAGGGCGTCGGCGGCCGCGGGCACGTCATCCGGCGGCACCAGCATCCCGGTCTCGCCGTCCAGGATCAGTTCCGGGATCGCCGAGACCGAGGTGGCGAGGCAGCACAGGCCGGTGGCCTGTGCCTCCATCAGCACATTCGGCAGCCCGTCGCGGTCGCCGTCGGCGGCGATGCGGGCGGTCAGCACGAACAGGTCCGAGTCGAGCAGCGCCGCCAGCACGGCATCCTGGGTCAGGGCGCCGCGCCACTCGATCCGGTCGGCAAGGCCGAGCCGCTTCGCCTGGGCCCGCAGCTCGGCCAGCAGCGCGCCGCCGCCGATATGGGTCCAGTGCCAGGCCTGGCCGCGCGGCAGTGCCACGAAGGCGTCGAGCAGCCGGTCGAAGCCCTTCTTCTCGACCGCACGGCCGACCGAGATCAGCCGCACCGGGTCGGCCGCGTCGCGCCCGTCGCGGCGTGGCCGGGCGATCGGGTCGGGGAAGCGGCCGAAATCGAGGCCGTGATGCACCAGCGACACCCGCCCCGGCTGCGGCGCCAGCTTCGCCAGATAGGCGTGGTTGACCGCGGTGCAGGTGGCGGCCCAGCGGGCCTCGGCCAGCTTCTCGCGCAGCTCCCACTCCGGCGTCGTCCAGATGTCCTTGGCGTGGGCCGAGACGCTCCAGGGCAGGCCGCGGATCAGCGCGGCGTAGCGACCGACCGAGGCCGGGGTGTGCAGGTAGTGGACGTAGATCCAGGACGTCTCGGGCGGCAGCTCCTGCGCCAGCACGCAGGCCTGGCCGAAGCGGCGCCAGCGGTTCGGCGTCGGGTCGCGCCGGTAGTCGCGGCGGAAGGCGGCATAAGCGGCGGCGTAGCCGGGCTGGCGCCGGGCCCAGTCGCGCGCCGCCACCACCCGCGGCTGCTCCTGGTACAGGTATTCCGGCAGGTACAGCACCGGCGCGGTGATGCGGCGGTTGAGGTCGTGCACCTTGGTGTCGGTCGGGTGGCGCAGCGAGACGATCAGCTGACGCTGGCCGAGCTGCTGCAGCCCCAGGATCTCCTGGGCGATGAAGGTCTCCGACAGCCGCGGATAGCCCTTGACCACGATGGCGGTCAGGCCGTCGCTCTGAACTCTTTCGGTCATGCTGTGCTCAGGCTGTCGCGCGGATCGAGGAGGGCGGGTCGATCGCGTCCATCGCCAGCCGGTCGACGGCGTCGAGCCCGTCGAGCAGGCCGGGGATGAAGCGGGTCGAGGGCAGCGGCTGGTCGGGCAGGGCCCGCAGCGCCCGCACCATCACCGCCGGGTCGCCCGGCCCGTCCTGGTCGAGCATGCTGACCAGGCCGAGCTCGGCGGCGCGGGAGGCGCGAATATGCTGCTCCAGCCGCGGCCGCACCCGGGGCACCAGCAGCGCCCGCTTGTCGAAGGACAGGATCTCGCAGAAGGTGTTGTAGCCGCCCATGGCGACGACGCCGGCGGCGCGGATCATCAGATGCTCAATCCGGGCGTCGAAGGTGATGACCTCGACATCGTCCAGCTTGGCGGCGCGGGCCATGAACTCGGCCTGGCGCTCGCGCTGCATGAACGGGCCCAGCACGATCAGCGCAGCGCAGGGCATGGTGCGGTCCAGCTCATAGGCCGACAGCACCCAGTCGACCAGGTCCTCGCCGTCGCCGCCGCCGCCGGGCGTGACCAGGATGTAGGGCTCGCGCAGGGACACCGCGTCGGCCGGCACGTTGGTCGGCGCCCGCCGGCGCAGATAGCCGGTATAGGTCATCCGGGCGCGCACCGAATCCGGCAGCTCGATGTCCTCCAGCGGGTCGCAGATCTCCGGCAGGCCGTAGATCCACAGCTGGTCGTACAGGCTCTCCAGCGCCGGCACGACGTTCTTGCGCTCCCATTCCGGGGCCAGGAGCGACGGCTCGTCCATCACGTCGCGCAGGCCCAGCACGGTGCGGGTGCCGCGGTCGCGCAGCATCTCCAGCGTCTGCTTGACCTCGCCGCGCAGGCCCAGCGGCTCCTTGTCGACGATGAACAGGTCGGGGTCGAAGATCGCCGCCGTGTGCTCGATGATCGAGGCGCGCATGGCCAGCGTCTCCTCGATGTCGATGTGCAGCGACAGCGAGGTGTAGTCGCCGTTGCGCAGCTTGATCACGCCGGGGATGCGGACGAAATCGACCCGGCTGCGGAAGTCGAAGCTGCCGATGATCGGCGAGCCGGACAGGATCAGCACCGACAGGTCGCTGTGCCGCGCCACCAGGGCGTGCGCGATGGTGCGGCAGCGGCGCAGATGGCCGAGGCCGAAGCTGTCGTGGCTGTAGATCAGGACTCTGGCCTGAGCGGTACGCTTCGCCATGCAGCCTTGTCACCTGGGACCGGAACGGGCACGCGGACGACCCGTGCCGCCCGGCGCGCTTTTAGCACGAAGGCTTCCAACCCGTCATCCGCACCCTTCGCTCCCGTGGCGGCCCGTGACCGCCGTCACATGCTTTCCGCCATCGAAAGTTCACGCTATCGTCCAGCCCGTGCCCGGCGAGGCTGGACCTGGATCGCGATGGATTCCAACATCTTCAAGTTCATCTTGCGGCACAGCAGCCGCGAGCAGGTTTATATCCTCATCGTCACGCTGATTTCGTTCCCTTTTGTCTATTATTCGCTGGATCTGCCGAAGCAGATCGTCAACGGCGCCATCGACGACGGCTCGGCCAAGGACTTCCCGAAGGCGATCTTCGGCTATCAGTTCGACCGGATCGAATACCTGCTGCTGCTGTCGTTCCTGTTCCTGGCGCTGGTGTTCATCAACGGCGGGTTCAAGCTCTACATCAACATCTACAAGGGCAAGCTGGGCGAGCGGATGCTGCGCCGGCTGCGCTACGAGCTGTACTGCCGCATCCTGCGCTTCCCGCTGCCGCATTTCCGCAAGACCTCGCAGGGCGAGATGATCCCGATGATCACCTCGGAGGTCGAGCCGCTGGGCGGCTTCATCGGCGACGCCTTCGTGGCGCCGATCTGGTCGACCGGCACGCTGCTGGTCTACATCTACTTCATCTTCGTCCAGGACCCGATCCTGGGGGCGGCGGCGGTGTCGCTGTACCCGCTGCAGGGCTGGCTGATCCCGCGGCTGCAGAAGCGGGTGAACCAGCTGGGCAAGGAGCGAGTGCGCACCGTGCGCAAGCTGGCCGACCGCATCGGCGAATCCGTCTCCGGTATCACCGACATGCATGCCAACGACGCCACTGCGGTGCATCTGGCGGATTTCTCCGACCGGCTGGGGACGATCTACGACATCCGGTTCGAGATCTACAACCGCAAGTTCTTCATCAAGTTCCTCAACAACTTCATCAACCAGCTGACACCGTTCTTCTTCTATTCGATCGGCGGCTGGCTGGTGATCCGCGGCGACATCCAGCTCGGCGCGCTGGTGGCGGTGCTGGCCGCCTACAAGGACCTGGCCTCGCCGTGGAAGGACCTGCTCGACTACTACCAGTCGCAGGCCGACACCCGGATCAAGTACGAGCAGGTGGTGGAGCAGTTCCAGCCGCCGGAGCTGCTGCCGGCCGAGCGCATCACCGGCGACGAGGTGATCGAGGGGCCGCTGCCGAAGGAGCTCAGCTTCTCCGCCGTCGCGCTGGTCGACGACAGCGGCATGACGGTGATCGAGGGGCTGACCGCGGCCTTCCCGACCGACGGCCAGGTCGCGGTGGTCGGCGCCGGGGTCGGCAAGGACGAGCTGATGCTGATGATGGCCCGGCTGATCGCGCCGACCAGCGGCAAGATCCGGCTCGGCGAGTACGATTACGAGACGCTGGGCGAGGCGGTGATCGGCCGCCGCTTCGCCTATGTCGGCGCCCACAGCTACATGTTCACCGGCACGCTGCGCCAGAACCTGTATTACGGGCTGTGCCACCGGCCGCTGCGCGAGGCGCAGTACGACGACGATTCGGCGAAGCGCCGCCGGGCGCGGCGGGCGTCGGAGGCGCAGGTGGCCGGCAACACCGATTTCGACATCAACGCCGACTGGATCGACTACCAGGCGGCGGGGGTCGATGGGCCTGAGGCGCTGCAGGACCGGGCGCTGGAGATCCTGCAGGCGGTCGACATGGAGCAGGACGTCTACCGCATCGGGCTGAACGGCACGATCGACGCGGACAAGGCGCCCGAAGTCGCCGACCGGGTGCTGGCGGCGCGGGTGTCGGTGCGCAAGACCCTGGCCGAGACCGATCTCGGCGACCTGGTCGAGCTGTACGATTCCGACCGCTTCAACAGCTCCGCCTCGGTGGCCGAGAACCTGTTGTTCGGCACGCCGGTCGGGCCGGTCTTCGCCTATGACGCGCTGGCCGAGAACGACTATGTGCTGTCGGTGCTGGAGCGCACCGGCCTGATGGAGGAGTTCGTCCAGGTCGGTGCCCAGATGGCCGAGACCATGGTCGAGCTGTTCGCCGACCTGCCGCCCGGCCACGAATTCTTCGAGCAGTTCAGCTTCATCGGCTCGGAGGACCTGCCCGAGTTCCAGCCGATCGTGATGCGGGCGAAGAAGGAGGGCACGGCGGCGCTGCGGCCGGCCGACCGCACCCGCCTCCTGTCGCTGCCGTTCAAGCTGGTGCCGTCCCGCCACCGCCTGGGCGTGTTCGAGGCCGACCTGCAGCAGCGGCTCCTGGAGGCGCGCAAGGTGTTCGCCGCCGAGCTGCCGCAGGATCTGCGGCCGCATATCGAGTTCTTCGACGCCGAGCGGTTCAACGAGGCGGCGTCGCTGCAGGACAATATCCTGTTCGGCAAGATCCGCTACGGCCGGCCGGACGCGGCGGAGCGGGTGCAGAGCCTGATCCAGACCGTGGTCGACGAGGTCGATCTGCGCGACAGCGTGATCGCGGTCGGGCTCGACTTCTCGGTCGGCGTCGCCGGCAGCCGGCTGTCCGCGGTGCAGCGGCAGAAGGTCGGGCTCGGCCGGGCGCTGCTGAAGAACGCCGATCTGCTGCTGCTCAACGAGGCCACCTCAGCGCTCGACGGGGTGGCGCAGAGCCGGGTCCACCGCGCCATCCGCGAGCTGCGGAACGGCCGCGGCTTGATCTGGGGCGTGCATCGGCCCAGCATGGCCCGGGAGTTCGCCGACATCGTCGTGGTGCGGCATGGCCGCATCGTCGAGCGCGGCGACTTCCAGACGCTGAACCGCAACGGCAGCGCGCTGCACGAATTGCTGGAAGCGGAGTAGAATGCGAACAGGGAGCTGGAGGACCGATCGGTGAGCCTTGCGGAAGAAGTCGAATTGCTGAAGCGGATTCCGCTTTTTGCCAATATCGACACATCGAAGCTGAAGCTGCTGGCCTTCACCAGTGAGCGCGTCCGCTTCCCCGCGGGGCAGGTGCTGTGCCGGCAGGGGGAGATCGGCCGTGCCGCCTTCATCATCATCGACGGCGAGGCCGATGTGATCGTCGATGCCGAGACCGGACCCCTGACCGTGGCCTCGGTCGGCCGCAACGATTTCGTCGGCGAGATCGCCATCCTCTGCGACGTGCCGCGCACCGCCACGGTGCAGGCCCGCACCGACCTCACCGCCCTCGTCATCGCCAAGGACCAGTTCTTCCGCATGATCACCGAATTCCCGCAGATGGCGATCGAGATCATGCGCGTGCTGGCGCTGCGTCTCGAACGGACCACCAAGGAAGCGGCCCGCGCCCGCCAGACGGCCTGACCCGGATCGTGAGCCGCCTCGACAGCTTCATCCGCCGGATGCAGGCGCAGCGCGCCTGCCTCGAGTGGGCCGCGCGCGCCATCGCCGGCCTGCCCGGCGACGTCATGGAACTCGGCCTCGGCAACGGCCGCACCTACGATCACCTGCGCGAGGCGCTGCCGGACCGTGCGATCTGGGTGTTTGACCGCCACATCGCCGCCCATCCCGGCTGCATCCCGCCGCGCGACCGCATGGTGCTGGGCGAGGTGCTGGAGACGATGCCGGGCTTCGTCGCGGCGCATCCGCAGGGCATGGCGCTGATCCATGCCGATCTCGGCACCGGCGACGACATCGCCAACCGGGCCCTGGCGGCGGCGCTGACTCCGCTGCTCGGCCCGGTGCTGGCGCCGGGCGGTGTGGTCGTGGCCAATATCGGCTTCGCCGGCACCGGCTGGGAGGAGCTGCCCGAGCCGGACGGCGTCTCGCCCGGGCGGTACTACCTGTATCGGCGGCCGGCGCAGTAGGCGGGCCTGCCCTCACACCTCGACGTCGATCACCACCGGCACGTGGTCGCTCGGCTTCGGCTCCCAGCCGCGGGCCTCGCGCAGGGTGCGGTGGGCCTTCAGCCCGCCGGCTAAGGGCGGGGTGACCCAGATGTGGTCTAGGCGCCGGCCGCGGTCGGACAGCTGCCAGTCGGCAGCGCGGTAGCTCCACCACGTGTACAGCTTCTGGTCCGGCGGCACGAAGGTGCGGGCGCTGTCGACCCAGCCCAGCGTCGACTGCATCGCCGCCAGCTTCTCGACCTCGATCGGGGTGTGGCTGACCACGTCCAGCAGTTGCTTGTGCGACCAGACGTCGTGCTCCAGCGGCGCGATGTTCAGGTCGCCGACCAGGATCATCTTCTGGTCCCGAGTCCGGTTCTGCGGCCACCAGGCCGTCATCTCGTCCAGGAACTGCAGCTTGTGGGCGAACTTCTCGTTCACCGCCGGGTCCGGGATGTCGCCGCCGGCCGGGATGTACAGGTTGTGCACCTCGACCCCGTCCGGCAGGCGGATGGCGATGTGGCGGCAATCCTCCTTGCCGCACCAGTGCCGGATCTCGTGGCTCTCGAAGGGCAGGCGCGAGATCACGGCGACGCCGTTGTAGCCCTTCATGCCGGCGATCGCGATGTGGCGATAGCCGAGGTCGACGAAAGGCTGGTGCGGGAAGTGGTGGTCCGGGGTCTTGGTCTCCTGCAGGCAGACGATGTCGGCCGCGGTCTCGTCGATCAGGCGCAGCACCAGCTCCTGGCGCAGGCGGACGGAGTTGATGTTCCAGGTGGCGATGCGCATAGGCCCTCTCTGCGATGCGGCCCACGACCCTAGCGAAGCCTGCCGGGGTTGCCTAGCGCGCCGGCACGTCCTCGCAATCGTCATAGCCGGGCTCGCACTCGGCCTCGTCCTCCGGGCGGATGCGGGGGTCCAGCTCGGCCGGGGCGGGGCTCGATCCGGCGGCGAGGCCGACGAACTGCTCGGCTTCCTCGGCGGCGACCCGGCCGCGCCGGGCCATGCGCCACAGCACGAAGCCGGCGAAGGCCCCGACCAGCGCGGCGACATAGACGAACAGGGCGTCCGGCCCGAACCGCTCCATCGCCACGGTCGCCGCCAGCGGCCCGGCGGAGGAGCCGATCGACCAGAGGATCAAGAGCGTCCCGGCCAGCGGCACGTAGTCCTGCGGCTTGGCGTGGTCGTTGGCATGGGCGACCGACAGTGGGTAGATCGCCTCGGCCATGCCGCCCCACAGCGCGAACAGCGCGATCAGCAGGCCGAAGCTCGCAGGCCCCGCGGCGATGCTGCCGAGCGCGGCGACGATGGTGCAGAGGGCCGCGCCCAGGATCACCCAGCGCCGGTCGATCCGGTCCGACAGCCAGCCCAGCGGCCATTGGCACAACAGGCCGCCGATCTGGGTCGCCGCCATCAGCGTCGCGATCTCGGCGGTGGAGAAGCCGCGCTGCACGCCCCAGACCGGGGCCACGCCCTGCAGCGTCGCCGCCACCAGCCCGACCACGACGCAGCCGACCGCGCCGACCGGCGAATTGCGGTAGGCCTTGCCCAGGATCGGCCGGATGCGGTGCGGCACGCCGGGGTGGCGCGACCGGGTCAGCGTCACCGGGATCAGCGCCAGGGTGAAGGCGGCCGAGGCCAGGACGAAGGGCAGCACGTCGCTTGTGTCGACCACGGTCAAGAGCGCCTGGCCGGCGCCGAGCGCCAGCATGACCACGACGACATAGCTGGTCAGGATGCGGCCGCGCAGATGCCGCGGCGTCAGCTCGTTCAGCCAGCTCTCGGTGATCATGAACAGCCCGGCGGAGCAGAAGCCCATGGCCAGGCGCAGCAGGACCCAGCCGGGCAGGCCGACGGTCCAGGGGAGTGCCAACCCGGCCAGGCAGGAGGCGGCGGCAAAGGCCGAGAAGGCGCGGATATGGCCGACCAGCCGGATCACCCGGGCGACCACCAGGCAGCCGGCCAGGAAGCCGACGGCGCTGGCGGCGACCACCAGCCCGACGCGGTCGGCGGACAGCCCGGCCTCGGTCAGCCGGATCGGCACCAGCGTGGCGAAAACGCCCTGGCCGAGCGAGACGATGGTGATGCCGGCGAGGATCGCCGCGACGGCCAGGAGCGGGCTGAGCATGCTCGACTCTAGCCTGCCGGAGCGGGCCGCTGCCAGCACCGGCGGTGCGGTTCCGAATGCCGGGCGGGACGCCGGGCGGGAATGCCGCGGAGCCGGCCGGTTTTGTCGCCTTGACGGGACCCCAGGGCGTCACTAAGGTGCGCGCCGCTTGAGGTGGGGGTGGCCGCCGCCCGAAAGGGTGTCCGACAACGTGACTCAGAACGACCAAAACCCGCCGCCGCATTCGGATTTCGATCGTCGCTTGAGAGAGGCGAAGGCGAAGCTTCCGGGGGCGGGGCGCGAGGCGAAGGGCGGAGATGATGGGCGCGATGTCGGCCGTGCTGGCATGGCCGCCGGCTTTCGCATCGCGGTCGAGCTGCTCGCCGCGATCGTGGTCGGCGCCGGAATCGGCTGGGGTCTCGACCAATGGCTCGGCACACGGCCCTGGTTGTTGATTCTGTTCTTCATCCTGGGCGCGGTGGCCGGCTTGATGAATGTCTACCGGACCGGCATGGAGCTGGACCGGGCGGCGAAGGCGAAGCGGGCTGCCGAGCAGGCGGAGCGAAACCGGGGCGGGAGATAAGGCGTGGCGTCGCCAACCGAGCAATTCCAGATCGAAAAGATCCTGCACGTCGACATCGGCGGCCTGGATCTCTCCTTCACCAACTCGTCGCTGTTCATGGTGATCGCCGCCGGCGTCGCTTCGGCGGTGCTGTTCCTCGGCGGCAGCCGCGGGGCCCTGGTGCCGGGCCGGCTGCAATCCTTCGCGGAGATGTTGTACGAGCTTGTCGCCAACATGATACGCGACAATGCCGGCAAGGAAGGGTTGAAGTACTTCCCCTTCATCTTCACGCTGTTCATCTTCATCCTGTTCGGCAACGTGATCGGGATCATTCCCGGCACCTTCACCTTCACCAGCCATATCATCGTCACCTTCGCCCTGGCCTTCGTGGTCTTCCTGGGCGTGACGGTGATCGGCTTCTCGCGGCACGGCGCCGGCTACCTGCGGATGTTCTTCCCGCATGGCGCGCCCCTGTGGACCGCGGTGATCCTGGTGCCGGTCGAGCTGATCTCCTACCTGTCGCGGCCGATCAGCCTCTCCGTCCGTCTGTTCGCCAACATGACGGTCGGCCATGTGCTGCTGAAGGTCATCGGCGGCTTCGTCATCGCGCTGGGGGTCGGCGGCATCGTGCCGTTCGCCTTCCTGATCCCGCTGACGATGCTCGAGCTCTTCATCGCCGTGCTGCAGGCCTACATCTTCGCCATTCTCAGCTGCGTCTACCTGCACGACGCGCTGCACCTCCACTGACGGATCGCTGCCCGCGAACCGTTCCGGTCCAACCATCCAGACCCTATCCACGAAGGAAGAGAAAATGGAACTCGAAGCTGCCAAGTTCATCGGCGCGGGCCTCGCCGCGATCGGCATGATCGGCGCCGGCATCGGCGTGGGCAACGTGTGGGCCAGCTACATCGGCGCGCTCGCCCGCAACCCGGCGGCCAAGGAAGAGATCGGCGCCAGCATCTGGATCGGCTTCGCCGTGACGGAAGCCATCGCGCTGTTCGCGCTGATCGTCGCGCTGATCGCGCTGTTCGCCTGACGATCTCGCTGCCTAACGTCATGGGCCGGCCGCAGCCCTAGCGGCCTGGCCCGGCAGGGGGAGTCGGATGCCACAGTTCAATCCCGAGTGGTTTGCGTCGCAGCTGTTCTGGCTCGCGATCGTCTTCATCGCTCTGTACTGGCTCTTGTCACGGCGGCTGCTGCCGCGGCTGGCGGAGACGATCGACCAGCGCGCGGCGAAGATCGCCGGCGACCTGGAGCGGGCCGAGGCTGCGCGCGGCGAGACCGAGGCGGTGGCCCAGGCCTATGAGGCCGCGTTGGCCAAGGCCCGCGGCGAGGCCCAGGCTGCCGTGGCCGCGGCGAATCAGCAGATCGCGGAGCTGACGGCGCGCCGCCAGGCCGCCTTCGCCGCCGAGCTCGCGACGCGGACCGCCGAGGCCGAGGCCCGGATCGGCAAGATCCGCGCCGACCTCAAGGCCGACGCCCGCGACATCGCTGCCGAGGTGGCCGGCGTGCTGGCCGCCAAGCTGACCGGCACGACACCAGACCAGGCCGCGGTGACCGCCGCGGTCGACGGTGCGCTGGGAGGGGCCCGATGAGCGTTCTCGACACCATCGCGAACGAGGTTTTCATCGGTACCGCCCACGCCGCCCAGGACACGGTCCAGGCCGACGCGGCGCACACTGAAGCCAACCTCGAGCATGTCGAGCATGCCGAGGCGGATACCCACGGCTCGGTCGAGCTGGTGCTGGCTGCGGCGCTGCTCGTCCTTCTGGTGCTGCTGGCGGTCAAGGCCCGCGGCGCCATCCTCGGCGTGCTGGACAAGCGCACCGACCGGATCCGCGAGGACCTGGCCGAGGCGGAGCGTCTGCGCAGCGAGGCCGAAGGCCATCTCGCCCAGGCCCAGGCGCGCGAGCGTGAGGCCGTGGCCGAGGCCGCGGCGATCATCGAACGGGCCAAGCACGATGCCCAGCGCCATCGCGAGAAGGCGGCGGTGGACATCGAGGAAGCGATGAAGCGGCGCGAGGCCATGGCGCTGGAGCGCATCGCCCAGGCCGAGGCCCAGGCGCTGGCCGAGGTGCGGTCGACCGCCGTCAACGTCGCCGTCTCGGCGGCCCGCGAGCTGGTCGGCCGGCAGATCTCCGCCGACCCGGCCAAGGGCTCGGCGCTGATCGACGAGGCGATCGCGGATCTCGGCGGCAAGCTGCACTGATCCCTGCCTTATCACCGATACGGACGGGCCCGGTTTCGACCGGGCCCTTTCGCTTTGGGCCCGCTGCCCTTATGGTCCGGGCCGATCACGTCTCCAGGCGCATCCGATGAGCTCTCCCCAGGACCATATCCGCAACTTCTCGATCATCGCCCATATCGACCACGGCAAGTCGACCCTGGCGGACCGGCTGATCGAGCGCTGCGGCGGCATCGAGCAGCGCGAGATGAAGGCGCAGCTACTGGATTCGATGGACATCGAGCGCGAGCGCGGCATCACCATCAAGGCGCAGACCGTGCGCCTGGGCTACACCGCCAAGAACGGCGAGGCCTATCAGCTGAACCTGATGGACACGCCCGGCCATGTCGACTTCGCCTATGAGGTCAGCCGGTCGCTCGCCGCCTGCGAGGGCTCGCTGCTGATCGTCGACGCCTCGCAGGGCGTCGAGGCGCAGACCCTGGCCAATGTCTACCAGGCGATCGACGCCAACCACGAGGTCGTCCCGGTCCTCAACAAGATCGACCTGCCGGCGGCGGAGCCGGAGCGCATCCGCCAGCAGATCGAGGATGTGATCGGCATCGACGCGTCCGACGCCGTGCTGATCTCGGCCAAGACCGGCCTCGGCATCGACGACGTGCTGGAGGCGATCGTCCACCGTCTGCCGCCGCCGAAGCAGGCCGATCCGGAAGCGCCGCTGAAGGCGCTGCTGATCGACAGCTGGTACGACCCCTATCTCGGCGTCGTCATCCTGGTGCGGGTGGTCGAGGGCACGCTGAAGGTCGGCCAGAAGGTCCGCTTCATGGCGACCGGCGCAGCGCGCGAGCTGGACCGCGTCGGCTACTTCACGCCGAAGGCGGTGCAGGTGCGCGAGCTAGGCCCCGGCGAGGTCGGCTTCATCACCGCCGGGATCAAGGAGATTGCCGAAACGAAGGTCGGCGACACCATCACCGAGGACCGCCGCCCCGCCGCGGCGGCGCTGCCGGGCTTCAAACCCTCCGTCCCGGTGGTCTGGTGCGGCCTGTTCCCGACCGACGCCAACGACTTCGAGCGGCTGCGCGACAGCCTGGGCAAGCTCGCCCTCAACGACGCCAGCTTCCATTTCGAGGCCGAGACCTCGGCGGCGCTGGGCTTCGGCTTCCGCTGCGGCTTCCTGGGCCTGCTGCACCTGGAGATCATCCAGGAGCGGCTGGAGCGGGAATTCGACCTCGACCTGATCACCACGGCGCCGTCGGTGGTCTACAAGCTGCACATGACCGACGGGTCGGTCATGGACCTGCACAACCCGTCCGACATGCCGGACGTGATGAAGATCGACCGGATCGAAGAGCCCTGGATCAAGGCCACGATCATGCTGCCGGACGAGTATCTCGGCGGCGTCCTGCAGCTGTGCACCGAGCGGCGCGGCGAGCAGGTCGAGCTGACCTATGTCGGCGGCCGGGCGATGCTGGTCTACCGCCTGCCGCTGAACGAGGTGGTGTTCGACTTCTACGACCGGCTGAAATCGATCAGCCGCGGCTATGCCAGCTTCGACTACCAGATCGATTCGTACCGCGAGGGCGACCTGGTGAAGCTGTCGATCCTGGTCAACCAGGAGCCGGTCGACGCCCTGGCCATGATCGTGCACCGCAGCCAGGCCGACCGCCGCGGCCGCCATCTGTGCGAGCGGCTGAAGGACCTGATCCCGAAGCAGCTGTTCAAGATCGCCATCCAGGCGGCGATCGGCGGCAAGGTGATCGCCCGCGAATCGCTGGCCGCCTTGCGCAAGGACGTGCTGGCCAAATGCTATGGCGGCGATATCAGCCGCAAGCGCAAGCTGCTGGACAAGCAGAAGGAAGGCAAGAAGCGGATGCGCCAGTTCGGCGAGGTCGAGATCCCGCAGAGCGCCTTCATCGCCGCGCTGAAGATGGGGGATCAGTAGCCGGGCCTTCCTCCTCCTGTCATCCTCGGGCTTGACCCGAGGATCCAGGGGCTTTCAAAGCCGTTCTCGGTGGCCCCTGGATTGCCGGATCAAGCCTGGCGATGACAGAGGGGTGGAGGCTTTACGCCCCCTCCACCGGCCCGCACGGAACCACTCTGCCGCCCCGCTGTTGCATTCAGGCATCCCTCGCGATGCGCACCGCAACTCCCGGGAGGGCCCCCGTCATGGCGACCGAGATCGAGCCGGTGATCGTCTATGAGGAGGACGGGCGGCAGAAGCTGTTCAGCCGTGCCGACGCGCTGGTGGACTGGCTCGGCGCCCTGTTCCAGACCGTCTCCGACGACCGCAGCCTCGAGCATGAGCGGGCGGGGATGAAGCGCGACGAGCTGCTCGGCGAGATCGACGCGCTGCTGGCCGCCCTGAAATCCGACATCGCCGCCGGCAAGCCGCGGATCAGCCCGGCGACGCGCACCGAGGCCGCCGGACTGGTCGCCGCCTTCCGCACGGTGCATCCGCCGACCGGCAAGCTCCCCTGATTCGTCCGCAATTCGTTTCCGCTGCGTTCGCGCTGCGTTTCGGTTAGCCTCTCCGGGTCCGGTCCATCGCGACTCACCCGGAGACCCCTCATGCCGCTCGACCGCCGCCGTTTCCTGGCCTCGGCCCTCGCCGCCCCGGCCGTGGTGCCGCTGCTCGGTGCCCTGCCGCGCCCCGCCTTGGCCCGGGCCGTCCCGCCTGCCGGGCCGGTCGCTGGCCTCTACCGCTTCAAGGTCGGCGCCTTCGAGGTGACCAGCATCAATGACGGGATGCTGAACATCACGCTCGACCAGTTCCCCGCCGCCGAACGCGCCGGGGCGGAGGCGTTGCTGCAGCGT
The DNA here is from genome assembly GCF_038440215.1 of Inquilinus sp. OTU3971. Classification (NCBI taxonomy): domain Bacteria; kingdom Pseudomonadati; phylum Pseudomonadota; class Alphaproteobacteria; order Rhodospirillales; family Rhodospirillaceae; genus Inquilinus; species Inquilinus sp. OTU3971. Next base: position 63,418 of record NZ_JASATH010000003.1, read on the forward strand.
GCCTTCCAGCCGCCCGCCGCGATCCCGACCGCGGTCAACGCCTATCTGGTCAATACCGGCGACCGGCTGGTGCTGATCGACACCGGCACCGCCACGGCGATGGGGCCGTCGCTCGGCAAGGTCGGCGCCAACCTCAAGGCCGCCGGAATCGATCCCACCGATGTCGACCTGGTGGTGCTGACCCATATGCATCCGGACCACGCCAACGGTCTCATCGACCCGGCCGGCGCCGCCGTCTTCGGCAAGGCCCAGCTGGCGGTGGCGGAGGCGGAATACGGCTTCTGGACCGATGACGGCATCCTGTCCCAGGCGCCGGCCGGGGTGCAGCCCTTCTTCCACATGGCCCGGGCGGCGGTGAAGCCCTATGCGGGGCCGGACCGCATCAGCCGCTTCGGCAAGGAGGCCGAGATCATCCCCGGCATCCGCGTCCTGGCCGCGCCGGGCCACACTCCCGGCCACAGCATGGTCGAGGTCACGTCCGGCACCGACCGGCTGCTGATCTGGGGCGACATCGTGCATGCCGCCTCGCTGCAATTCGCCAAGCCGGACTGGGCGATCAATTTCGACGTCGACCAGCAGGCCGCGATCGCCAGCCGCAAGCGGGTGCTGGACCAGGTCGCGTCCGACCGGGTGCTGATCGCCGGCGCGCATCTGGCCTTCCCCGGCATCGGCCATGTCGGCCGGGCCGCCGAGGGCTACGAGTTCGTGCCCGCCTTCTGGCAGCCCTGAGAGATCAGAGCATCGCCGCCGGGTCGAGCTCGCGCGGGAGGTGGCCCAGCTGCTGCAGCAGGCCGAGCTTGTCCCAGGCGTCCCAGATCCGCGTCGCCCGGCCGGCCTCGACATGGGCGATCGACAGGCCGCCGATGTCGACCGGCAGCGGCCCGGCCGGTCCGGCCGCGGAGCCCCGTGCCCGCCAGCGCAGCGCCACGCGGTCGTCGGCGGCCAGCACCTCCTCGACCGTGAAGGTGATGTCCGGGATCGCCTGCTGCAGCTTGGCGACGAGCTGCTTCATCTCCTCGCGCGACCGGCCGGCACCGCTGTGCAGGTCGGTCGCGGCGCAGCCCTCGCACAGGATCTCGTCCGCCACCTCCAGCCGGCGCTCGTTCTAGACTTGCTGGAACCAGCGGCGGACCAGCATCTCGTTCGGATGCATCGTGCCCTCCCCCGGGATCCGTCCCGCCGGCAGTGTAGCGCCGGCGCGGCCTCGCCGGCCCGGCGGTTCCGGCAGGGCCCGGCTAGCCGATGCGCGCCGGGGTCATGGCTGCGACCGATTGCGCCGTCCCGGCTGATACGCCGCCACGGCATTGGTCGCCGCCGCGGCATGCCGCGATGATGCGCCCGCCGGAGGGGACCGATCCGGAAAGGTGCCGACATGGATATGATGACGACGAAGCCTGCGCGCGCCGCGCCGGTGGTGCATCCGGACGGGTTGCCGGTGCCGCGCCGCTATGGCGCGATGCTGACCATGTCGATCGCGATCGCCGTATCGGTGCTGGACATCGCCATCGCCAACACCGCTTTGCCGACCATCGCCGCCGACCTGCAGGCCAGCCCGGCCGCCTCGGTCTGGGTGGTCAACGCCTATCAGCTGGCGCTGGTGATCTCGCTGCTGCCGCTGGCGGCGCTGGGCGAGATCATCGGCTACCGCACCATCTATATCAGCGGGCTGGTGCTGTTCACCGTCGCCTCGGTGGTCTGCGCCATGGCCTGGTCGCTGCCCAGCCTGACCGCGGCGCGGGTGCTGCAGGGCTTCGGCGCCAGCGGCATCATGAGCGTGAACGCGGCGCTGATCCGCTTCATCTACCCGACCCGGCTGCTGGGCCGCGGCATCGGCTTCAACACCCTGATCGTCGCCATTTTCTCCGCTCTCGGCCCGACGGTCGCGGCCGGCATCCTGGCCGTCGCCTCCTGGCAATGGCTGTTCGCGATCAACCTGCCGCTCGGCGTGATCGCCCTGGTGGTGGCGGTGCCGACCCTGCCGCACACCGCGCGCTCGGGCCACCGCTTCGACGCGGTCAGCGCGATGCTGAACGCCGGCGCCTTCGGCCTCGTGATCATCGCCGTGGGCGAGGCCGCGCATCAGGCCTCGGCGCTGGAGGTCGGGCTGGAGCTCGCCGCCGCCCTGGGCTTCGGCTGGCTGCTGCTGTGCCGGCAGGCCAAGCATCCGGCGCCGATGCTGCCGCTCGACCTGTTCCGGCGGCCGATCTTCGCCCTGTCGGCGCTGACCGCCGCCTGCTCCTTCGCCACCCAGGGCCTGGCCTTCGTGGCGCTGCCCTTCTACTTCCAGACCGTGCTCGGCCGCAGCGAGGTCGAGACCGGCCTCCTGATGACGCCCTGGCCGCTGGTGGTGGCCGTGATGGCGCCGATCGCCGGCCGGCTGTCGGACCGCTACTCCGCCGGCGGCCTGGGCGGCATCGGCCTGGCCATCCTGTGCGCCGGCATGGTGCTGCTGGCCCTGCTGCCGCCGGACCCCAGCGTGCCGGACATCTGCTGGCGCATGGCCCTGTGCGGCTGGGGCTTCGGCTTCTTCCAGGCGCCGAACCAGAAGGCGCTGCTGGCCTCGGCCCCGCCGCACCGCGCCGGCGGCGCCAGCGGCATCGTCGCCCAGGCCCGCCTGCTGGGCCAGACCGTCGGCGCCGCGCTGGTGGCGCTGTGCTTCAGCCTGGCCGGCGCGGGCGGGCCCGTGCTGGGCCTGGCGGTGGGCGCCGGCTTCGCCGGCCTGGCCAGCATCGCCAGCTTCCTGCGCCTGATGCATGACGACCCCAGCCGCCGGCCGCGGCGGGTGGAGCCCGGGGCAGGCGCCGAGGCCTACCGCTCCGCCGCGAAGACGAAGGGCGGCGGCAGCCGCAGCGCCACCGGGTCCCCGACCGACAGCGCCGGCAGGTCCGGGCTGTAGCGGTCGGCCTCGATCCGGATCGGGTCGGGGGACAAGGGCGTCTCCGCCTCCACCGTCACCGTGGTGGCGCTGTGCAGCACCCGCCGGGCGGTGCCGGGCACCAGCCCGTCTCCCGTCGTGCCGCCCGGCAGCAGCCGGATGGCGCGGGGCCGGATGTCGGCGACGGCCCTGCTGCCGACGGCCAGGCCGCTGGTGTCGGCCGGCAGGCGCAGGCCGGCGACCTCCACCACATTCGGCTCCGTCACCGTGCAGGGCAGGCGGTTGACGTCGCCGAGGAAGCTGGAGACGAAGGCGGTGGCCGGGGCGTCGACCAGCGTCGCCGGGTCGCCCTGCTGCTCGATCCGGCCGTCGCGCAGCACCACCACCCGGTCGGCCAGCTCCAGCGCCTCCTCCTGGTCGTGGGTGACGAACAGGCTGGTCAGGCCGGTGCGGTCGTGCAACTCGCGCAGCCACACCCGCAGCTCCTTCCGCACCTTGGCGTCGAGCGCGCCGAACGGCTCGTCCAGCAGCAGCAACTTGGGCTCGATCGCCAGCGCCCGGGCCAGGGCGACGCGCTGGCGCTGCCCGCCCGACAGCTGGCGTGGGAAGCGCCGCCCCAGCCCGGGCAGCTGGACCAGCTCCAGCAGCTCCTCGACCCTGCGCGCGATCTCGGCCTTGGCCGGGCGGGTGGCGCCGGGCCGCACCTGCAGGCCGAAGGCGATGTTGCCGAACACGGTCATGTGCCGGAACAGCGCGTAGTGCTGGAACACGAAGCCGATGCGGCGCTGGCGCGGCTTGACCGCGGCGATGTCGGCGCCGTCGACCAGGATCTGCCCGGCATCGGCGCGCTCCAGCCCGGCCACGATGCGCAAGAGCGTGGTCTTGCCCGAGCCGGAGGGGCCGAGCAGGGCGACGAAGGCGCGGTCCGGCACCTCCAGCTCGATGCCGTTGAGCGCATAGACCGGGCCGAAGCGCTTGGTCAGGCCTTGGATGGCGATCGGCATCAGCTCTCCGTGGAGTCGAAGCGGTCCGAGCGGAACCGCCATTCGAGCAGGGTCTTCAGCACCAGCGTCACCAGGGCCAGGCCGGCCAGCAGCGAGGCGACGGCGAAGGCGCCGACGAAATTGTACTCGTTGTAGAGGATCTCGACCTGCAGCGGCATGGTGTTGGTCTGGCCGCGGATATGGCCGGAGACGACCGAGACGGCGCCGAACTCGCCCATCGCCCGGGCGTTGCACAAGAGCACGCCGTACAGCAGAGCCCATTTGACGTTGGGCAGCGTCACCCGGAAGAAGGTCTGCAGGCCGCTGGCGCCCAGCAGCACCGCCGCCTCCTCCTCGTCGGTGCCCTGCTCCTGCATCAGCGGGATCAGCTCGCGCGCGACGAAGGGCAGGGTGACGAAGATGGTGGCGATCACCAGCCCGGTGACGGTGAAGATCACCCGGATGCCGTGCGCCTCGAGGAACGGCCCGAACCAGCCATTCGCCCCGAACAGCAGCACATAGATCAGGCCCGAGATCACTGGCGAGACCGAGAAGGGCAGGTCGACGAAGGTGGTCAGCAGGCTCTTGCCCGGAAACTCGAACTTGGCGATCGCCCAGGCGGTGGCCAGGCCGAACACGGTGTTCAGCGGCACGGCGATGGCCGCGACGGTCAGGGTCAGGCGGATCGCCGCCAGCGAATCGTCGCTGCCGATGCCCTCGAGATAGGCGTCGATGCCCTTGCGCATCGCCTCGGTCAGCACCACCGCCAGGGGCAGCACCAGGAACACGCCGAGGAAGATCACGGCGATCGCGATCAGGGCCAGGCGGATGCCGAGCGGCTCTTCCCAGGGGCGCTCGGCGGGCTTCAGCCGGGTGCGCGCCGCCGCCAGCGTGCGGGTCAGTCCGCCCATTTGCGGCTCCAGCGCTGCAGCAGGTTGACGACCAGGATGATGACGAAGGACGCGGCCAGCATCACCGCACCGATCGTGGCGGCGCCGGCATAGTCGTATTCCTCCAGCCGGATCACGATCAGCAGCGGCGCGATCTCGGACACGCCGGGGATGTTGCCGGCGATGAAGATGACCGAGCCGTATTCGCCGACCGCGCGGGCGAAGGCCAGGATGAAGCCGGTCAGGATCGCCGGCGACAGCAGCGGCAGCACCACCCGCCACACCACCTGCCAGCGCCGGGCGCCGAGGGTGGCGGCGGCCTCCTCGATCTCGCGGTCGAGGTCCTCCAGCACCGGCTCCACCGTCCGCACCACGAAGGGCAGGCCGATGAACACGAGCGCGATGAAGATCCCGGGCGGGCCGAAGGCGGCCTTGATCCCGACCTGCATCAAGGGTCCGCCGAGCCAGCCCTTGGGTGAGTACAGCGAGGCCAGCGCGATGCCCGCCACCGCCGTCGGCAGGGCGAAGGGCAGGTCGATCAGCGCGTTCATCAGGGGCCGGCCCCAGAAGCGGTAGCGCGTCACCACCCAGGCGACCAAGGTGCCGAAGACGACATTCACCGCCGCCGCCGCCAGCGCCAGGCCGAAGCTGACCTTGAGCGCCGCCAGGGTGCGTTCCGAGGTCACCACCCGCCAGACGCCGTCGACCCCGAGCTCCCAGGGCCGGATCACCAGCGCCGCCAGCGGCAGCAGCACCAGGAGCGCGAGATAGGTGAGCGAGAAGCCGAGGGTCAGCCCGAATCCCGGCAGCACGCCGACATGGCGCGCCGCCGGGGGCGGGGTGTCCCTAGCCCTTTCGGTAGATCTGATCGAAGGTGCCGCCATCCGAGAAATGTGCCTGTTGGGCCTTCTGCCAGCCACCGAAGAGATCATCGATGGTGAACAGGTTGACGGCCGGGAAGCTGTCCTTATAGCGCGCCGCCACCTCCTGCGACCGCGGCCGGTAGAAATTCTTGGCCGCGAGCTCCTGCCCCTCGGGCGAGTACAGGAACTCGAGATAGGCCTGGGCCACGGCACGGGTGCCGCGGGCGTCGACCACCTTGTCGACCACCGCGACGGTGGGCTCCGCCAGGATCGAGACCGACGGGACGACGATGTCGAACTCGTCGGGGCCCAGCTCCTTGACCGCCAGGAAGGCCTCGTTCTCCCAGGCGATCAGCACGTCGCCGATGCCGCGCTGGACGAAGGTGGTGGTCGAGCCGCGGGCGCCGGTGTCGAGCACCGGGACATTGGCGTAGATCTTCCGCACGAAATCCTGGGCCGTCTGGTCGTTGCCGCCGGGCTGCTTCAGCGCATAGCCCCAGGCGGCGAGGTAGTTCCAGCGCGCCCCGCCCGAGGTCTTCGGGTTCGGGGTGATCACCTGGACGCCCTCCTTGGCCAGGTCGGGCCAGTCCTTGATCCCCAGCGGGTTGCCCTTGCGCACCAGGAACACGATGGTCGAGGTGTAGGGCGCGCTGTTGTCCGGCAGGCGGGTCTGCCAGGCCTTGTCGATCAGCCCCTTGGCGGCGATGGCGTCGACGTCATAGGCCAGCGCCAGGGTGACGACGTCGGCCTGCAGCCCGTCGATCACCGAGCGTGCCTGGGCGCCCGAGCCGCCATGCGAGGCCTCGATGGTGAGGGTGTCGCCGGACTTCGTCTTCCACTGCTCGGCAAAGGCGGCATTGACCTGCTTGTAGAGCTCGCGCGTCGGGTCGTAGGAGACGTTGAGCAGCTTGATGTCGGCCGCATGCGCCGTGGCCGCAGCCAGCGCGATGGCCGCCGCGGCCAGCAGCCGAGTGGTCATGAACCGCATGACTCGACCTCCGATGTTCGGTTGGTTGGTGGTGTGGCGGCGTCGCGGACAGTAAGGCGGGGAACCGCGGCGAACGCAATCTCTATTTCACATAAAATCTCATCGACCGCCTTATATTTTACATATAACGACTAGACAATAAGATGCGCATCCGCCTTCGCTTTCGCACATGCGAGCGCCGGGCGGGGGACAAAATACTGCGCATTCGGCGCGAATTCCGATTGCGTCGCATCGATCTCCGATGCAGATTTTCGTTTGCGAATATCGAAAGCGGCGCAGCCGCAAACAAAGGCAGGAAACGTGGCTGAGGTGCTGTACGACCTCCTGGTCATCGGCGGCGGCGTCAACGGCGTCGGCATTGCCCGCGATGCGGCCGGGCGCGGCCTGTCCGTCCTGCTGTGCGAGAAGGCCGACCTGGCCGGCGCCACCTCCTCGGCCTCGACCAAGCTGATCCATGGCGGGTTGCGCTATCTCGAATATTACGAGTTCCGCCTGGTCCGCGAGGCGCTGATGGAGCGCGAGGTGCTGCTGCGCGCGGCACCGCACATCATCCGCCCGCTGCGATTCGTGCTGCCGCACGACCGGTCGATGCGGCCGGCCTGGATGGTGCGGATCGGCCTGTTCCTGTACGACCATCTTGGCGGCCGCAAGATCCTGCCGGCCAGCCACGGGCTGAAGCTGCGCGGCGGCGCTATCGGCCGGGTGCTGAAGCCGCATCTGACGCGCGGTTTCGAATATTCCGACTGCTGGGTCGACGACGCCCGCATGGTGGCGCTGGCGGCGCTGGACGCGAAGGAGCGCGGTGCCGAGATCCTGACCCGCACCGAATGCGTCGCGGCGAAGCGCGAGAACGGCCGCTGGACCGCGACGCTCCGCAGCGTCGATGGGGGCGCCGCCGATGGCAGCGAGCGGCAGGTCGCGGCCCGCGGCCTGGTCAATGCCGGCGGCCCCTGGGTCAAGCATGTGCTGAACGACACGGTCGGCCTGCCGGGCGCGTCCAGCGTGCGGCTGGTCAAGGGCAGCCACATCGTGGTGCCGCGGCTCTATGACGGGCCGGAGGCCTTCATCCTGCAGAATGCCGACCGGCGCATCGTCTTCGTCATCCCCTATGAAGGGAAATTCTCGCTGATCGGCACCACCGACCTCGACTACCAGGGCGACCCGGCCGGCGTCGGCATCACGCCGGAGGAGACGGCCTATCTGTGCGAGGCGGTCGGCCGCTGCTTCGCCGCCGGCCCCACCCCGGACGACGTGATCTGGAGCTATGCCGGCGTGCGGCCGCTCTACGATGACGGCTCGTCCAGCGCGTCCGAGGCGACGCGCGACTACGTGCTGGAGCTGGATGCGCCCGAGGGCCAGGCGCCGGCCCTGTCGGTGTTCGGCGGCAAGATCACCACCTTCCGCCGCCTGTCCGAGCATGCGCTGGAGAAGCTGGCGCCGGTGCTGGGCATCACGGGCGCGCCCTGGACCGCCGCGGCGCCGCTGCCCGGCGGCGACATCCCGGATGCCGATTTCGAGGGCTTCCTGGCCAGGCTGCGCGCCGCCCGGCCCTGGCTGCCGGAGCCGCTGGCCCGCCGCCTGGCCCGCGCCTACGGCACCCGGGTCGACCGGCTGCTGGGCTCGGCCGAGAGCCTGGAGGATCTCGGCCGCGACTTCGGCGCCGGGCTGACCGAGGCCGAGCTCGACCACCTGGTCGACCAGGAATGGGCGCGCACCGCCGACGACGTGCTGTGGCGCCGGTCCAAGCTGGGGCTGCACATCCCGGCCGCGGCGCAGGGTGCCATCGACGACTGGCTCAGGGCCCGCAATTCCCGTGCCGAGGAAAGGGCCGCATCGTGACGCTGGTGCTCGAAAGCGTGACCCGGGACGTCGGTGCGGAGGCCCACATCCATCCGCTCGACCTGACGCTGGAGCCCGGCACGCTGACCGTGCTGCTGGGCCGCACCCAGGCCGGCAAGACCACGCTGATGCGGCTGATGGCGGGGCTGGAGCGGCCGGGCCGCGGCCGTGTCCTGGTCGATGGCCGCGACGTCACCGGCACCTCGGTGCGGAACCGCGACGTCGCCATGGTCTACCAGCAGTTCATCAACTACCCGTCGAAGACGGTCTACGACAACATCGCCTCGCCGCTGCGCCTCAAGGGGCTGGGCCGGGCCGAGATCGACCGCCGGGTGCGCGAGACCGCGGCGATGCTGCGGATCGACCGGTTCCTGACCCGGCTGCCGGGCGAGCTGTCGGGCGGCCAGCAGCAGCGCACGGCGATCGCCCGCGCCTTGGTCAAGGACGCCGGCCTGCTGCTGCTGGACGAGCCCTTGGTCAATCTCGATTACAAGCTGCGCGAGGAGCTGCGGGCCGAGCTGTCGGAGATCTTCCGCCGCGGCAAGGCGATCGTGGTCTACGCCACCACCGAGCCGGCCGAGGCGCTGATCCTGGGCGGCCGCACCGCGGTGCTGGACGAGGGCCGGCTGCTGCAGATCGGGCCGACGGTCGAGGTGTTCCAGCACCCGGCCTCGACCAAGGTGGCCGAGGTGTTCAGCGATCCGCCGATGAACATCGGCCCGGCCGAGGTGGCGGGCGGCGCGCTGCGCCTGACCGAGGGCGTTTCGGTGCCGCTGGCCGGGCATCTGGCCGGGCTGGTGGCGGGGCCCTGCACCGTCGGCGTGCGTCCGGGCCATCTCCGCCTCGGCGCCGGCGGCCCGGGCGAGGCCTCGGTGACCACCCGGGTCGAGCTGGCCGAGATCAGCGGCTCCGAGACCTATGTCCATTTCCATTTCGGCGACCGGCCCTGGGTGGCGCAGCAGACCGGGGTGCACAAGCACCCGCTGGGCGAGCCGCTGACGGTCGCGATCGATCCCGCCCGGATCTACGTCTTCGACCCGGCAGGGCGGCTCGCCGCCGCCCCCGCCCGGACCAGGTGACAGCATGGCCCGCATCGACCTCAAGGCCCTGGCGCACAGCTACAAGCCGACCCCGACGGATCCGGCGGACTATGCGCTGCGGCCGATGGACATGGTCTGGCAGAGCGGCCGCGCCTACGCCCTGCTCGGCCCCTCCGGCTGCGGCAAGACCACACTGCTCAACATCATCTCCGGCCTGGTGACGCCGAGCCAGGGCCAGATCCTGTTCGACGGCCGCGACGTCACCCAGGCGTCGCCGGAGCAGCGCAACATCGCCCAGGTGTTCCAGTTCCCGGTGGTCTACGACACCATGACGGTGGCCGAGAACCTGGCCTTCCCCCTGCGCAACCGCAAGCTGCCCCGGCCCGAGATCGACGCCCGTGTCGCCGAGGTCGCGGCGATGCTGGAGCTGACGCCGGTGCTGAAGCGCCGCGCCCGAGGCCTGGACGCCGACCAGAAGCAGAAGATCTCGCTCGGCCGCGGCTTGGTGCGCAAGGACGTCGCCGCCATCCTGTTCGACGAGCCGCTGACCGTCATCGACCCGCATCTGAAATGGCAGCTCCGGCGCAAGCTGAAGGAGGTGCACGAGCAGGTGCGGACCAGCCTGATCTACGTCACCCATGACCAGCTCGAGGCGCTGACCTTCGCCGACGAGGTGATCGTCATGTATGACGGCCAGGTGGTGCAGCTCGGCACCCCGCAGGCGCTGTTCGAGCGGCCGGCCCACACCTTCGTTGGCTACTTCATCGGCAGCCCGGGCATCAACCTGTTGCCTTGCGTCGTCGACCAGGGCGACGCGGTGATCGATGGCGCCCGCATTCCGCTGTCGGAGGCGGCACGGCAGGGGGCGGAGGCGTTCCTCGCCGGCGGCGCCGGCAAGCTCGAGCTCGGCATCCGGCCGGAGTTCCTGGAGATCGCCGACAGCGGCATCCCGGCGACGGTGACCGCGGTCGAGGATCTCGGCACCCATCTGATCGTCACGCTCCGGCTCGGCGCCGCGACGGTGAAGGCCAAGCTGGCCGAGGGCCGCGGCGTCCCGGCCGACACCGCGCATCTGCGCTTCCCGCCGGAGCGCACCCTTCTCTATGCCGACGGCAGGCTGGTGGGCTGACCCATGGACAAGACCCCGAACAACGCCGCCTGGTTCCTGGTCATCCCGGTCGTGCTGCTGGTCGCGTTCAGCGCCATCATCCCGCTGATGACGGTCGTGAACTATTCGGTGCAGGACATCTTCGGCCCCGGCCAGGGCGTGTTCGTCGGCACCGAATGGTTCGAGCAGGTGCTGCAGGACGACCGGCTGCAGGCGGCGCTGGGCCGGCAGCTGATCTTCAGCTTCTGCGTGCTGGCAATCGAGATCCCGCTCGGCGTGCTGGTGGCGCTGTGCATGCCGGCGCGCGGCTGGGCCGTCTCGGTCACCCTCGTCGTGCTGGCGCTGCCGCTGCTGATTCCCTGGAACGTGGTCGGCACCATCTGGCAGATCTTCGCCCGGCCCGACATCGGCCTGGCCGGCGTGCTGATCAACCGTCTCGGCCTCGACTACAACTACACCGGCGACCCGTTCGACGCCTGGATCACGGTGCTGGTGATGGACATCTGGCACTGGACGTCTCTGGTCGCGCTGCTCGGCTATGCCGGGCTGCGCTCGATCCCGGACGCCTTCTACCAGGCGGCGCGGATCGACGGCGCCTCGCGCTGGGCGGTGTTCCGCTACATCCAGCTGCCGAAGATGATGGGCGTGCTGCTGATCGCGGTGCTGCTGCGCTTCATGGACAGCTTCATGATCTACACCGAGCCCTTCGTCCTGACCGGCGGCGGGCCCGGCAACGCCACCACCTTCCTGAGCCAGGAGCTGACCAAGATGGCCGTCGGCCAGTTCGACCTGGGCCCGGCGGCGGCGTTCTCGATCATCTACTTCCTGATCATCCTGTTGTTCTCCTGGCTGTTCTACACGGTCATCACCAATCTCGGGAAAGGCGACGCGTCATGAGCCCGCGCACCCGCGCCGTCATCCTGATCCTGTACATGCTGTTCCTGCTGCTGCCGATCTACTGGCTGGTCAGCATGTCGCTGAAGGAGAACCGCGAGATCCTGTCCGGGTTCACGCTGTTCCCGCAGACCCTGACCTTCGCCAACTACGCCACCATCTTCACCGACCGGTCCTGGTACTCGGGCTACATCCATTCGATCACCTATGTGCTGATGAACATGGTGATCTCGGTGCTGGTGGCGCTGCCGGCGGCCTATGCCTTCAGCCGGTACCGCTTCGTCGGCGACACCCACATGTTCTTCTGGCTGCTGTCGAACCGGATGTCGCCGCCGGCGGTGTTCCTGCTGCCCTTCTTCCAGCTGTATTCCGCCTTCGGGCTGATCGACACGCCCTATGCCGTGGCGCTGGCGCATTGCCTGTTCAACGTGCCGCTGGCGGTGTGGATCCTGGAAGGCTTCATGTCCGGCGTGCCGAAGGAGATCGACGAGACCGCCTATATCGACGGCTACTCCTTCCCGCGCTTCTTCCTGACCATCTTCGTGCCGCTGATCCGCGGCGGCATCGGCGTCACCGCCTTCTTCTGCTTCATGTTCTCCTGGGTCGAGCTGCTCTTGGCCCGGACCCTGACCTCGGTCGAGGCCAAGCCGATCGCCGCCACCATGACCCGCACGGTCAGCGCCGCCGGCATGGACTGGTCGCTGCTGGCCGCCGCCGGCGTGCTGACCATCGTCCCCGGCGCGATCGTGATCTGGTTCGTCCGCAACTACATCGCCAAGGGCTTCGCCCTGGGCCGGGTGTGAGGAGGCAGCGCCATGACCCTCGACTGGATGGCCTGGACGCCGCCCACCGCTTGGTTCTTCTGCGGCATAGCGGCGCTGCTCGTCGCCATGACGGCGTGGCAGCTGGCCTCGCCCTCGGTGCCCCGGCGCGGCTTCCTGCCGCTGACGACCACCCGCGGCGACCGGCTGTTCATCGGCCTGCTCGGCGCCGCCTACATTCATCTCGCCTGGGTCGGGCTGGCCTCGGGCAGCCTCTGGTACGGCTTCGCGATCGCCGTCGTTTGGATGATCGCGGTGATGCGGTTCGGATGATTTTGTCCGGGCCGGCCCCGGCCTCCGGGGCAGGAAGTGCTGGTTTCAACAGACGTAGAGACGGGGAGAGATCATGACCAAGATGCTGCACGGGCCGGGCGGGTTCCCGGTCCATCGCCGCGACCTGCTGCGCGGCGCCTCCGCGCTCGGCGCCGCCATCGCCGTGCCGGGCTTCGCCCGCCGGGCCTTCGCCCAGGGCGCCGAACAGCTGACGGCCAACGCCAAGAAGTGGATCGACACCGAGTTCCAGCCTTCGACGCTGTCCAAGGACGAGCAGCTGAAGGAGATGGAGTTCTTCATCAAGGCGGCCGAGCCGTTCCGCGGCATGGACATCAACGTGGTGTCGGAGACGATCACCACCCATGAATACGAGGCGAAGACGCTGGCCCGCGCCTTCTCCGAGATCACCGGCATCAACCTGAAGCACGACCTGATTCAGGAAGGCGACGTGATCGAGAAGCTGCAGACGCAGATGCAGTCCGGCCAGAACATCTACGACGCCTATGTCAACGACAGCGACCTGATCGGCACCCATTTCCGCTATGGCCAGGCCGTCCCGCTGTCCGACTTCATGGCCGGCGACGGCAAGAATTTCACCCTGCCGACGCTCGACGTCGACGACTTCATGGGCAAGAGCTTCACCACCGGCCCGGACGGCAAGCTGTACCAGATCCCCGACCAGCAATTCGCCAACCTGTACTGGTTCCGCTACGACTGGTTCACCGACCCGAAGCTGCAGGAGCAGTTCAAGGCCGCCTATGGCTACGACCTGGGCGTGCCGGTGAACTGGTCGGCCTATGAGGACATCGCCGACTTCTTCACCAACAAGGTGAAGGAGATCAACGGCGTCCGCGTCTGGGGCCATATGGATTACGGCAAGAAGGACCCGTCGCTGGGCTGGCGCTTCACCGACGCCTGGCTGTCGATGGCCGGCGCCGGCGACAAGGGCATCCCGAACGGCCTGCCGGTCGACGAATGGGGCCTCCGGGTCGAAGGCTGCCGCCCCGCCGGCTCCAGCGTCACCCGCGGCGGCGACACCAACGGCCCGGCGGCGGTGTACGCGCTGACCAAGTATATCGAGTGGCTGAAGAAGTACGCCCCGCCCGAGGCTGGCGGCATGACCTTCTCCGAATCCGGGCCGGTGCCGGGCCAGGGCAATATCGCCCAGCAGATCTTCTGGTACACCGCCTTCACCGCCGACCTTACCAAGCCCGGCCTGCCGGTGGTGAACGAGGACGGCACGCCGAAATGGCGCATGGCGCCGTCGCCGCACGGCCCGTATTGGGAAGAAGGCATGAAGCTGGGCTACCAGGATTGCGGCTCCTGGACCCTGCTCAAGAGCACCCCGAAGGAGCGGCAGCAGGCGGCTTGGCTGTACGCCCAGTTCTGCATCTGCAAGACCACCTCGCTGAAGAAGCTGCAGGTCGGCCTGACCCCGATCCGCGACAGCGACATCCGCTCCAAGGCGATGGACGAGATGGCGCCGAAGCTGGGCGGGCTGGTCGAGTTCTACCGCAGCCCGGCGCGCGTCGCCTGGTCCCCGACCGGCACCAACGTGCCCGACTATCCGCGGCTGGCGCAGCTGTGGTGGCAGAACGTGGCCGAGGCGGTGACCGGCGAGGTCACGCCGCAGCAGGCCATGGACAACCTGGCCAAGCAGCAGGACCAGGTGCTGGCGCGGCTGGAGCGGGCCGGCAATCTCGGCGATTGCGGGCCGAAGCTGAACGAGGAGAAGACCGCGCAGGAGTGGTTCGACGCCCCCGGCGCGCCGAAGCCGAAGCTGGAGAACGAGAAGGAGAAGGGCCAGACCGTGGCCTATGACAGCCTGCTGCAGGCCTGGAAGGAAGGGAAGGTCCGCTGAGGACGTAGGTTGGGCTCGCCGCGAGGCGAACCCAACACCCTTCCGTCGGGACAAGGTTGGGTTCGCTTCCGCGAACCCAACCTACTCTTCGTACGCTTAAATGCCCGGATCGAAGCCGCGCTTGGCAGGGGGCGGGACGGTGTCGCCCTTCAGCATCGTCGCTGCCACCTCGGCGCATTGCTTGCGGATGTCGGGCACCGCCGTGATCTCCCAGAAGGCACCGCGGGTCGGCGGCCCGAGCGCGTAGAGCCGGGGCGAGGGCTGGCCGTCATGGCCGATCAGCCGGCCCCCGGCATCGACGTCGAGGCCGAGGCGCAGCCGGTCCGGCCGCACCACGCCGCCGGCGATCAGCGACCGCAGCAGCGGGTCGTCGGTCCGCCCCGGGTCGGTCTCCGGCCCGCTGGCCAGCACCAGGCGGCAGATCGCCCGGGTCTCGTCCGCTGCGGCGCCGCGGCGGCGCAGCGTCACCGTCAGCCCGTCCTCCGTCGGCGCCACATGGCGCAGCCGGCCGGCCAGGACCTGCAGCTGGCCCGATGCGATCATCGCCCCGACCCGGTCGGCGATGGCCGGCGCCACGCGGTGCCGGTGCACGTCCCACCAGGGCCGCAGGTGGCGCAGGAACCGCCCCGCCTCCCTCTCGTCCCAGGCCTGCCACAGCCGCTGGGTGAAGGGCCGCAGCCCGTCGATCACCGCGCGCCAGTCGCCGCCCGCCGTCTCGGCCTCGCGGCACAGGGCGCGGACCCGGCGCAGCACCGCCAGCGCCGGCCGGCCGACGAACTCCGCGGCGTCCAGCGCCGCCGGCTTGCTGGCGACGTCGCGATGCGGCCGGGGCAGCAAGCCGCGCCGCGACAGCGCCAGGACGCGGCCGCGATGCTCCTGTGCCGCCAGGCCGGCGGCGATGTCGATCATGGTCAGGCCGGTGCCGAGGATCAGCACGGTTTCGTCCGGCAGGATCGACGGCAGGCAGGCATCTTCCGGCCCGACCAGAATCCGCCCGGGCGCGTCCGGCAGCGTCACCGGGGCCGAGGGCGCCGCGTTGCCGGTGCACAGCGCGGCGATGTCGGCCGGCTCGGTGCGGCCGGAGGCCAGGCGCACCGTTACCCCGTTGGCGTCGCGGTCCAGCCCCACCGCGGCGTCTGCCAGCATGGTCAGCCCGCCGGGAAAGTCGCGCCCGGCGGCGGCCAGGGTCTCGCCGAGATAGTCGCCGTAGAAGCGGCGCGGCAGATAGGGCTGGTCGCCGGCGCCATGCGCCCGGGCCCAGCTCTGGAAATCCTCCGGCTGGTTCGGGAACGCGCTCATGTTGGCGGTCCGCACGTTCAGCAGATGCGCCGGATGCGGCGTGCCATAGGCCATGCCGCGGCCGGGCGGGCCGCCCCGCTCGATCAGCACGACCTTCGCCGCCCCGGCCGAGCGGCGCAGGAGCTGGACCGCGAGCAGGCAGCCGGTGAACCCGGCCCCGATGATGGCGATGCGCATGATCCTCATTGGCGCTGCTTCGACGGCGGGCATGGTAGCCACCTCGGTCCGCTCCGGCCAACCGTCGGATCGAAGCGAGCCGAGAATGCTGCCTCGCCGCCGCCACGGCGACGCCCTATGCTGGACGTAGGACGGAGACAGGACGACGGGGACAATGCGGATCGTTGCGGTGCTGGCGTGCGTGGCTCTGACAGGCTTGGCGGGGTGCGTACCCTCGCGCAACGACCGGGTCGAGCTGCCCGAGTCGGTGCCGGTGGACCGGCCACTCTCGGCCGATATCCGCTACGTGTTCTTCCTGCCCGGCAAGACCGGAATGGCGCCGGACGGCGCCGCCGCGGTCGCCGCCGCGGTGGTCGAGGACGCCCGGCGCCGCGCCAAGGGGCCGGCGCCGCGCCTGATCGTCACCGGCCATGCCGATGCCGGCGGCGACCCGGCGGCCGCCCAGCGCCTGTCGCTGCGGCGGGCCAGGCTGGTGGCGGCGCGGCTGCGGGCGGCCGGGATCGCGCCGGGGCGAATCACGATCGCTGGCGCCGGCACGGCCGATCCGCTGCTGCCGGCCCCGCCGGGCCAGGCGGAGCCGGCCAATGACCGGGTCGAGATCGGATTCGAATCCCCGGTCGCGTCGCAATTGGACGCGACGCCGCAGCGTCCCATATAGTCTGATCGGGACCACGGCGCCAACGCGCCCGCCAGCGGATCGACGACATGTACATTGCGGAAACCCGGGCGATCGAGGTGTCGGTCGAGCCAACCTATCTCGAGGACCAATCCTCGCCCGACGAGCACCACTACGTCTGGGCCTATCATGTCCGCATCGTCAATCACGGGCCTGAGCGGGTGCAACTGCGCAGCCGCTACTGGCGGATCACCGACGAGTTCGGCCGGGTGCAGGAGGTCCGCGGCCCCGGCGTCGTCGGGGTCGAGCCGGTGATCGAGCCGGGCAAGGCGTTCCAGTACACCAGCGGCGCGCCGATCGCGACGCCATCGGGCATCATGGTCGGCACCTATCAGATGGAGACCCCGTCGGGCGAGCGTTTCGACGTGGCGATCCCCGCCTTTTCGCTGGACAGCCCGCATCGTACGATCCGATTGAACTGACGTGACGGACCAGAGTCCTGGCTGGACCGGCACTGACAACGACAACCGCCCGGAGAAGCCGGCATCATGACCCGCAACCCCTTCACCCCCGTGGCGGCCAACGTCGCAGCGCAGCCGACGCGCGCGGCCGAGCATCGCCCGAGCCGGTCAGAGGCCGAGGAAGCGGTGCGCGTGCTGCTGCGCTGGGCCGGCGAGGACATCGCGCGCGAGGGGCTGCGCGACACGCCGAAGCGGGTGGTGAAGGCGTATGAGGAGTTCTTCCGCGGCTACGCCCAGGATCCGGTCGAGCTGTTGTCCCGCACCTTCGAGGAGGTCGAGGGCTACGACGAGATGGTGCTGCTGCGCGACATCGACTTCGAGTCGCATTGCGAGCACCACATGGTGCCGATCATCGGCAAGGCGCATGTCGCCTATCTGCCGGACCGGCGGGTGGTCGGCATCTCCAAGCTGGCGCGGGTGGTCGACGCCTATGCCAAGCGGCTGCAGATCCAGGAGCGGCTGACGGCCCAGATCGCCTCGGCGATCGACCAGGTGCTGAAGCCGCGCGGCGTGGCGATCATGGTGTCGTCGCAGCACCACTGCATGACCACGCGCGGGGTGCACAAGCACGGCACCCAGATGGTGACCAGCTGCATGATCGGCGCCTTCCGCGACGAGCCGCAGCTGCGCCGCGAGTTCCAGATGATGATCGGGATGCCGGTGTAACCGGTTCCGATCCGGGCAGATTTGCCCCCCGCCGGCCGCTGGTCCGCCGAATGAAATCGGCATGACGGTGGACGCGGGGGCGCCCGACCGGCTATCTCAGCCGGCATTATGCCAGCTTCCCACAGCGAAGAGACGGACGAACCTCCGTCTAGCGGCCGCCGATGATCGTCGAACTCGTCATCGTCGTGCTTCTCATCCTGATCAACGCCTTTTTCGCGATGTCGGAACTGGCGCTGGTCTCCGCCCGCCGTGCCCGGCTGCAGGGCATGGCCGACCAGGGCCATCGCGGCGCCCGCGCCGCCCTCGCCTTGGCCGAGGACCCGAACCGCCTCCTGTCCACCGTGCAGGTCGGCATCACCCTGGTCGGCATCTTTGCCGGCGCCTTCGGCGGCGCCACCCTGTCGGTGCCGCTGCGCGACTGGCTGGCGCCCCTGCCGGTGGTCGGCCCATGGGCCGACGGGTTGTCCTTCGCCCTGGTGGTGGTCGCCATCACCTATTTCTCGCTGATCATCGGCGAGCTGGTGCCGAAGCGGATCGCGCTGAACCACGCCGAGGGCATCGCCGCCCGCGTCGCCCGGCCGATGCAGACGGTCGCGGCGGTCGGCGCCCCGGTCGTCTGGCTGCTGCAGCGCTCGACCGAGCTGGTGCTGCGCCTGCTCGGCGTCTCCGCCGTCCCCGCCCAGACGGTGACGGAGGAGGAGGTGAAGTCGATGATCGCCGAGGGCACCGAGGCCGGCGTCTTCGTCGAGGCCGAGCGCGAGATGATCGACGGCGTGCTGCGCCTGGCCGACCGGTCGGTGCGCTCCATCATGACGCCGCGGCACGAGATGGTCTGGGTCGACCTCGAGGACAGCCCGGACGAGATCCGCAGGACCATCGCCGAAAGCGGCTGCAGCCGCTTCCCGGTGGCGCGCGGCGAGCTCGACGAGCTCGAGGGCGTGATCCAGACCAAGGACCTGCTCGACCGCTTGCTCGGGGGCGGCCCGTTCGACGTGGCCGAGACCATGCGGCCGCCGCTGGTGGTGCCGGACGGCACCCCGGCGCTGAAGCTGCTGCAGACCTTCCGCAGCGCGGCCATACACCTCGCCGTGGTGGTCGATGAATACGGCAGCGTCGAGGGGCTGGTGACGCCAACCGACATCCTGTCGGCGATCGCCGGCGAGGTCGGCGACCTGACCATCGATTCCGCCGGCTACGCGATCGTGCGGCGCGACGACGGCAGCTGGCTGGTCGACGCGATGACGCCGATCGACGAGGTCGAGCGGCTGCTGCGCCTGCGCGGCCTGCGCTCGGAGGACGGCGACTACCAGACCTTGGCCGGCTTCGTGCTGTGGCATCTCGGCCATCTGCCGAAGGTGGCGGAGAGCTTCGTCGAGAACGGCGTGCGCTATGAGGTCATCGACCTCGACGGCAACCGCATCGACAAGGTGCTGATCAAGGTGGACCAGACGGAGCCGTAACGGGCTCGAAAGCCACTTTCCGTCATTGCCGGGCTTGACCCGGCAATCCAGAAGATGCCGACGCTCTCTGGATGCCCGGGTCAAGCCCGGGCATGACAAACAGGGACAAAGGTGGTCCCCTCTTCCTTGCCGCAGGTGCAGCATCAGCCGATGGAGCATGCGATGCAGGTGACTGTCTCCACCGCCAGGGCCAATCTATCCAAGCTCATCGATGCGGCATTGTCGGGCGAAGCGGTGGTCATCGCCAGGCGGGGCAGGCCGGTGGCCAGGTTGGTCCCAGTTCCGCACAGGAAGTTCCGCATCGGCCTGCTGTCCGAGCAGCTCAGCGGCCCGGTACCGGATTTCTTCGAATCCTTGGAGGAGGACGACCTCTCAGCCTGGGAAGGCGGCAGGTAACGGCGACATCGCCGTCCCTAAACCGCCAGCTCCTGCTGGTGCGGCTGGGCGTGGCGGATGGCCTGCTCCAGGTCGACCGAGACCAGCTGGCTGACTCCGCGCTCGATCATGGTGACGCCGTAGAGCCGGTTCACCCGGGCCATGGTCATGCGGTGGTGGGTGATGATCAGGAAGCGGGTGCGGCCGCCCTCCGCCAGCTCGGTCAGCAGGGTGCACAGGCGGTCGACATTGGCGTCGTCGAGCGGCGCGTCGACCTCGTCCAGCACGCAGATCGGCGCGGGGTTGGTCAGGAACACGGCGAAGATCAGCGCCGCTGCCGTGAGCGCCTGCTCGCCGCCCGACAGCAGCGACAGATGCTGCAGCTTCTTGCCCGGCGGGCTGGCGAAGATCTCCAGCCCCGCCTCCAGCGGGTCCTCGGTGTCGGTCAGGGCCAGCTGCGCCTTGCCGCCGCCGAACAGCCGGGTGAACAGCGCCCGGAAATGACCGTCGACCACGTCGAAGCTGGCCACCAGCCGCTCCCGCGCCTCGCGGTTCAGCGAAGCGATGCCCTGGCGCAGCTTGGCGATGGCGGCGGTCAGGTCCTCCTTCTCCGCCGACAGCCTTGTATGCTGGGACTCGATTTCGACGATCTCGACCTCGGCCCGCAGGTTGACCGGGCCCATGCTCTCGCGCTCGCGGTTCAGCCGGTCGAGCTTGCGGGCGATGTCCTCGGCGTCGGGCAGCGGCGCCTCCGGGGCCAGGCCGGCCAGGCCGGCCACCGCCTCGGGCGCGCAATCCAGCCGCTCGGTGATGCGCGTGCGCAGCCCCTCGACCGCGGTCTGGGCCGCGACCACCGCCGCCTCGCCGCGCACCCGGGCCTCGCGCGCTTCGGCCAGAGCCGATTCGGCGGCGCGCAAGGCGCGGTCCGCGGCCTCCTGGCGTTGCTCGCCCACCGCCAGCGCGTCGGCGGCCATGCGGCGGCGGCGCTCGGCCTCGTCGATCCGGCCGATCAGGGTCTCGCGCCGAGCGGCGATCTCGGCCGGCCGGGCGTCCAGCTCCAGCAGCGTCGCCCGGCTCTCCTCCAGCCGGGCCTCCAGCTCAGCCAGCCGGTCGGCGCTGCCTCTCGCGCGGCTGTCCCAGCCCTGGACCTCGCTCTCGATCGCGCGCAGCCGGCCGCGCCGGCCGCCGGCCTCGCGCTGCAGCCGCTCCAGCGCCGACTGCCGGGCTCCCAGCCCCGACCGCGCCTCGGCCAGGGCCGAGCGGATCTCGCTCACGGCGCGGCGCTGGGCCTCGCCGTCGGGCAGGGCCGCGATCTCGGCCGCTACCTCCTCGCGCTCGCGCATCGACTCGTCGCGGTCGGCGGCCAGGCGTTCGCCCTGGGCAGCCAGCGCCGCCAGCCGGCTGCGCCGCGCCGCCTCGGCCTGGGCCGCCTTGCTCTGCGCCTCGCGGGCGCGGCCGACGGCGGAGACGGCGTCCTGCTGGCCGCGCCGCGCCGCCCGGTCGGCATCCTGCGCCGCCTGGGCCGCCTGGCGGGCCGCATCCGCCGTCCGCCGCGCCGTCTCGGCGGCCTCGGCCGCGGTGGCCAGCTGCGCCTCCAGCTGCTCCAGCCGGTTGCGCTGCTGCAGCCGCGCCGCGGCGGGGGAAGGGGCGCCCGGCCGGGCCACCAGTCCATCCCAGCGCCAGCGCCCGCCGGCCCTGGTCACCAGCGCCTGGCCAGGCTTGAGCGCCGGCTGCAGCGCCTCGGCCGCGGCGGCGTCGGCGACCACGCCGATATGAGCCAGCCGGCGGGCCAGGGCGGCGGGGGCGGTGACATGGCCGGCCAGGGGCTCGGCGCCGGCGGGCAGCGGCGCGGCGTCGTCATAGCCGGGCAGCTCAGCCCAGTGCAGCGGCGCCGAGCGGTCGGCCGGCACCGAGGCCTCGTCGCCGAGCGCGGCGCCCAGCGCCGCCTCCCAGCCGGGCTTGACCTTGAGCTGGTCCAGGATCGGGGCGCGGGCGGCGTCGCCCTTGCCGCTGCCGAGCGCGGCGCGCAGGCCATCGGCCTCGGCCTTCAGCCGGGTGGCGGCACCCTCGGCCGCCTGGGCCGTCTCGCGGGCGCCGGAAAAGGCCGAATCGGCGGCCTGGCGGCGGCTTTCCGCCGTCTCGACCGCCTCCTGCGCCGCCTCCAGCCGGGCCTCGGCCTCGGCCAGGACCAGGGCGGCGGCCTCGGCACCGTCGGCGCCGGCCAGCTCGGCCTCAACCTGGGCGATCTGGCGCAGCGCATCCTCGTGCCGGCGGGCCAGGTCCAGCAGCTTGCCCTCCAGCTCGCGCTGGCGCTTGGCCAGGCTCTGGCGCCGCGCCTCGTCGCCGGCGGCGGCCTCGGTCAGCGCGGTCAGGCGGCCGTCCAGCTCGTCGACGATGCCGCGCTGGGTATCGATCAACTGCCGTGCCTGGTCCTCGGCATCGGCCTCGCCGGCACTCTGGCGCTCGATCCGCGCGCGCTCCTCCTGCAGCTTCGCCAGGGCCTGGGCGGCGTCGGCGCCTAGCGAGCGCTCGCGCACCAGGTCGCCCGTCACCTGCTCCAGCCGCCGGTTGGTGTCGAGGATCGACTGGCTCAGCCGGCCGGCCTCGGCCTCCAGCGTCTCGCGCTCGACCAGGAAGCGCTGCAGCACCGCGGCTGAATCGGTGTCGGCCTTGCGCAGGGCCGGCAGGGCGGCGGCGGCCTCGGCCTGCTCGGTGGTGCCGCGGGTCGCCGCGATCATGCGCTCGCGCACCACCTGCTCATTGGCGTCGTAGGCGCGCCGGGCCTCGGCCAGGGCCGTCCCCGCCGCGCTCCATTGCAGGTGCAGCAGCGTCGCCTCGACCTGGCGGATCTGCTCCGAGATGGTGCGGTAGCGCGCCGCCTGCCGCGCCTGCTTGCGCAACCCCCCGAGCTGGGCGTCGAGCTGCACCAGCACGTCGTCGAGGCGGACCAGATTCTCGTCGGCCGAGCGCAGCCGCAGCTCGGCCTCGTGCCGGCGGCTGTGCAGGCCGGTGATGCCGGCCGCCTCCTCCAGGATCTGCCGCCGCTCCGCCGGGCGGGCGGAGATCATCGCCGCGATCCGGCCCTGGCTGACCAGGGCGGGGGAGGCGGGGCCGGAGGCGTTGTCCTGGAACAGCAGCTGCACGTCGCGGGCGCGCACCGGCTTGCCGTTGACGCGATATTCGGAGCCGGTGCCGCGCTCGATCCGCCGGACGATCTCGATGATGTCGGCGTGGTCCCAGCCGGGCGCGGTGCGGTCGCTGTTGTCCAGCGTGATCGTCACCTCGGCCAGGTTTCTCGCGGCCCGGCCGGTGGTGCCGCCGAAGATGACGTCGTCCATCTCCTGGCCGCGCATGCGCCGGGCGGAGTTCTCGCCCATCGCCCAGCGCAGCGCCTCGACCAGGTTCGACTTGCCGCAGCCGTTCGGCCCGACCACGCCGGTCAGGCCGGGCTCGATGGCCACGTCGGTCGCATCGACGAAGGATTTGAAGCCCGACAGGCGGAGCCGGGCGAAATGCACGGCGGCGCGCTCCTAGGCGGTCAGTTGGTGGCGACGCCCTTCTCGGCGAGCTTCCGGTCGAAGATCGCCTTGAAGGTGTCGAAGCTGGCCTCGCCCTCGAGCTTCTCGCCCTCGACCACGAAGGTCGGGGTGGCGTTGACCTTGTAGTCGGCCTGCGCCTCCTGGCCCAGCTTGATGATGGCGTCGGCGACGGCGTTGTCGGCCAGGCAGGCGTCGAACTTGTCCTTCGGCAGCCCGGCCATGCCGCCGATCTGGGCCAGGGCGCCGATCGGGTCGCCGGCGGTGGCCCAGCTCTGCTGGGTCTGGAACAGCACCTTGGCGATGTTGAAATACTGCTCGCGCGGGGCGCAGCGCGCCATCATCCCGGCCCGCAGGTCCAGCCCGTTCAGCGGGAACTGGCGGAACACGATCTTGACCTTGCCGGTGTCGACATAGGCCTTCTCGAGCTGCGGCAGCACGTCGTTGGTGAAGGCGGCGCAATGCGGGCAGGTGAAGGAGGCGAACTCCAGCATCGTCACCGGCGCGTCGGCCTTGCCGAGCACATAGTCGGCGTCGGTGATCTTCGGATCCCAGGTCTTTCCGGCATCCTGGGCCGAGGCCGATCCGGCCATGAACGTCGCGGCGGCCAGGGCCAGGCCGGCGAGCAGGGTCTTCAGCATCCGATGGTCTCCATGGGTCCGGGCCTCGTGCCCAAGTGTCATCGCGGTGGCGTCCGGGCATAGAGCGCCCGGCCGAAGGCCGCAAGTCGGGATTTCCACTCGGGGTCCTCGACCGATTCGAGCGGCCCCTCCAGCATCGCCTCTTCGGCGGGGGTCAGGGAACGGCGGCGCGGTGTCGCGGGCCGGCGGGCCAGCGGCGCCTGCAGCAGCTTGATCCGGACGATCGCGGCATAGCCGAAATGGCCGTTGATCCGTTCGATCAGCCGGTCCTGGTCGTGCTGCAGCAGCAGGGCGTCGGCCGGGTCGACCCGCAGCGCCAGGGTGCCGCCGTCGCGCTTGCCGGCCGGGAAGCTCAGCTTCTCCGGCACCGCCTTGTCGGCCCAGTGGTCGCCAACCACCGCCGGCCAGTCGGCGAACAGGCTGCCGATGGCGCTGCGCCCGCCGCCCAGCGCCTTGCGGGCGAGGGCGGGGACCAGGGCGGCCATGGATCTCGGATAGCTCATCGGCGGGGACGCGACTGCATGATCGAATTGCGGGACTCGGGTCCCTATAGTGGCCCAACCCACCCCCGAGCGGCAACGCGAGCCATGCCCGATACAGCCACGTCCGCCGAATTCGCCCCTGCCGACTTCGCCCCGGCGCTCCTGGCCTGGTACGACCGGCACCGCCGCGTCCTGCCGTGGCGGGCGCCGCCGGGCCAGCGGGCGGACCCGTACCGGGTCTGGCTCAGCGAGATCATGCTGCAGCAGACCACCGTGGCGGCGGTGAAGGACTATTTCCTCGACTTCACCCGGCGCTGGCCGGCCGTGGCCGACCTGGCCGCGGCACCGGTGGAGGAGGTGCTGCGCGCCTGGGCGGGGCTCGGCTACTACGCCCGGGCCCGGAACATGCATCGCTGCGCCGTCCTGGTGGCGGAACGCCATGGCGGAGTGTTCCCGTCCCAGGAGGCGGAATTGCGGCAGCTGCCGGGGATCGGCGACTACACCGCGGCGGCGATCGCGGCGATCGCCTTCGACCGGCCGGCCGCGGTGATGGACGGCAATGTCGAGCGGGTGATGGCCCGGATCTTCGCGGTGGAAACGCCGCTGCCGCCGGCCAAGCCGATCCTGAAGACCCACGCCACGGCCCTGACCCCGCGCCGGCGGCCGGGCGACTACGCCCAGGCGGTGATGGATCTGGGCGCCACCATCTGCACGCCGCGTGGCCCGAAATGCATCCTGTGCCCCTGGTCCACCCCGTGCCGGGCCCGCAAGCGCGGCATCGCCGAGGACCTGCCGGCCAAGCTGGCCAAGGCGGCGAAGCCGACCCGCCGGGCCGTGGCCTTCTGGCTGACCGATGCGCGCGGCCATGTGCTGCTGCGCCGCCGGCCGCCCAAGGGCATGCTGGGCGGGATGATGGAGTTCCCGTCCTCCGCCTGGATCGAGCAGCCGATGCCGGAGCTCGCCGCGGTGCTGGCCGAGGCGCCGGGCGGCAGCGGCTGGCGCCTGCTGCCCGGCCTGGTGCGGCACGGCTTCACCCATTTCGACTTCGAGCTGACGGTGGCGGCCGGCCGCCTCAAGGCGCCGGTCGAGGGCGGAATCCTGGTATCGCCGGACCAGCTGGGCGAGGCCGGGCTGCCGACGGCGATGTGGAAGATCGCCCGCCATGCCCTGCGACATCTTGAATGACCGGGCCCGCCGCCTCAAATCAGCCCTAATCACCGCCCCCACTCCGACCTCGTCGGGACGGTGAGGTTGCGCAAGTAACCGGTCCGGGACGGTCAGCGGCGATTGGCGTGCGACTCTGTGGCGCCAGGTTTCGTCTTGATCTTCCGGGCCGTCGTCTTCACCCTGCCGGCGCCCGGCCACGCGGCCGGGCATATCGAAGGAACCGTGTCCATGTTCATCCAGACCGAGCAGACACCTAACCCGGCGAGCCTGAAGTTCCTGCCGGGCCGCGCGGTGATGGATGCGGGCACCGCCAACTTCCCGTCGCCGGACACGGCGGCGCGGTCGCCTTTGGCGCAGCGCCTGTTCGAGATCGAGGGCGTCACCGGCGTGTTTCTCGGCACCGATTTCGTGACCGTGAGCAAGGCCGACACCCTCGACTGGTACGTGCTGAAGCCTTCGATCCTCGGCGTGATCATGGAGCATTTCACCGCCGGCCGGCCGGTCATCCTGGCCGAGACGGCGGCGGAGGGCTCGCAGTCCGCCGAGGAGTCCGAGATCGAAGCCCAGATCCGGGAGCTGATCGACACCCGCGTCCGGCCTGCCGTGGCCCAGGACGGGGGCGACATCATCTTCCAGGGCTACGAGCACGGCGTGGTGTATCTGCACATGCAGGGCTCCTGCTCCGGCTGCCCCAGCTCGACCATGACGCTGAAGGCCGGCATCGAAAACATGCTGCGCCACTACATCCCCGAAGTGACGGAGGTGCGCGCCGTCGCCTGACGGCGGGCTGCGCTCCCCCCGGCGGCGCCCCTGAAGACGGGGGGCGCCTGCGGATCCGGTCGTGCCGATAGGCGGGGCGCCCGGGGTCGCTGGCCCGGGCGCAACCAAGAACGAGGTCCATGCAGTTCCGTGTGTTTCGACCGGCCGCCGCCTTGGCCGGCCTATTGCTGATCGTGCCCCTTGCCGCCCTGGCCCAGCCGGCGGCCCCCATCGATCAATCCGAGCTGCAGGTGGCAGATCTGCCGCCGCAGCAGGAACAGGTGCAGCCGATGTCGGCGGTGCCGCCGATCGACAAGACCTCGGACCTCGTCCTCAAGGTCGACAGCGCCGGCAAGCTCAGCGAGATCTTCGACAGCGCCGACTACGCCCTCGCCGATGTGCGCGACGGCGGAGCCGATGTCCCGCGACTGCTGGTCGAGGCGATGCCGGCCGATCTCCGCCGGCTCGATTCGACCGATCTGCGCAAGGACGTGTTCTTCAACGCCCTGCTGCCGCTGGTGCTGCGGGTGAACGAGGACATCGGCCATGACCGCGACCGCTTGCTGGCGCTGCAGGGGCTGCAGCATCTCGGCCTGGGGCCCTCGGCGGAGTCGCGGGCCTGGCTCTCGGAGCTGAGCGAGCGCTACGACGTCGCCGACGGCGACATCGACGCGCTGCTGCTGCGGGTCGACGTGATTCCGGTCTCCCTCGCCCTGGCCCAGGCCGCGGTCGAATCGGGCTGGGGCACCTCCTACAGCGCCCAGCGCCGCAACGCCCTGTTCGGCCAGACCACGGGGTTGGCGGTGCGCTACGCCGCCTTCGACCGGCTGATCGACGGCGTCGCCTCCTACGCCCGCAACCTCAACACCCATCCGGCCTATGCCGGCTTCCGCGCCCGCCGCGCGGAGCTCCGAGCTGCGCGGCTGGAGCTTGACGGCTATGATCTGGCGTCGACCCTCACGCGCTATTCGACGCGCGGAACGGCCTATATCCGCGATGTCCGGGCCATGATCCGCGGGAACGATCTCGTCGAGCTCGATTCCGCGCGGCTTGCCGCGGATCGCGGGTTGGGCTTACCTGCCGCGAGCTGAGACTTTCTGCGGCAGACGGCCATGGCGCTCGACAAGATCGCGCTCGACACGCTATTCCGGGAGGCGCGCAACCGATGCGCCTTCCTCGACGAGGCGATCCCGGAGGCGACGCTCCGCGCGGTCTATGATCTGATGAAGCGGGGGCCGACCAGCGCCAATTCCTGTCCGGCGCGGATCGTCTTCGTCACCTCCGAGCCCGGCAAGGCGGCGCTGCGGCCATCGGTCGACCCGGAGGTGCTGGGCGCGACGCTGCAGGCGCCGGTGACCGCGATCGTGGCCTATGATTCAGCCTTCCACGAGCATCTGCCGAAGCTGCTGCCGGACGAGCCGGAGACCGCGATCCGCTTCGCCGCCCGGCCCGAGCTGGCGCAGGAGACGGCGCATCGAGACGCGGCGATGCAGGCGGCCTATCTGATCATGGCGGCGCGCGGCCTCGGCCTCGGCTGCTGGCTGGTGGGTGAGTTCGACCGCGGCAAGGTCGACGCCGCCTTCCTGTCGGGCACCCGCTGGCGCTCCAGCCTCCTGGTCGATATCGGCTATGTCGACCGCAGCAAGGAATTCCCCCGCCGCCCGCGCCTGGCCTTCGAGGAAGCCTGCCGGATCGTGTGAGCGCGTGTACGCACCGGATGATCCCTTGAACAGCGCCCGGATGCCCGTTGGACCAGCGGGAGCCGTCGTATGATCGTGCTCGGCCTCGATGCCGCGGGCGCCGGTTGCGGCGTGGCGGTGCGGCGCGGCGGACACGTGCTGGCGGCGCGGACCGAGCCGATGGCCCAGGGCCATGCCGTGCGGCTGATGCCGCTGGTGCTGGAGGTGCTGGCCGAGGCCGGGGTCGCGTCCGGCGAGATCGACCTGTTCGGCGTCACCACCGGCCCCGGCTCCTTCACCGGGTTGCGCGTCGGGCTGGCCGCGGTCGGCGGGCTGGCGCTCGGCGCCGGCAGGAAGATCGTCGGCATCCCCAGCTTCGACGCAGTGCTGGCCGATCTCGGCCCGGTCACCGCGGGCACCGTGCTGGTGGCGCTGGACGGCCGCCGGGCGGAACCCTTCGCCCGGCTGTTCGACGCCGTCGGCCGGCCTTTGGGCGAGCCTCTGTGCCTGCCGGCCGATGAGTTGGCTGCGCTGATCCCGCCCGGCCCCCTGACCGTCGCCGGCGACGGTGTCGGTCTGGTGCTGTCGGCCCTGGCCGGACGGACGGATGTCGGCCGCGCCGGCCCCGCCGCGATCGACCCGGCCACCGTGGCCCGGCTGGCCGAGGAGCGGGCGGACCAGGCACGCGAGGGCCCGCCGCCGCCGCTCTATGTTCGCCCGCCCGATGCGGTGCCGCTGGCAGACCGGGCGCCGAAGCCGTGATGCGCATCGTCGAGGCCGGCCCGGCCGAGGACGCGGTGCTGTCGGCCCTTTACGAATCCGCCTTCGGCGAGGTCTGGGCGCCGGACCAGCTGGCGCAGCTGCTGGCCGGCCCCGGCGTGTTCGCGCTGATCGCGCTCGACGATGCCGGAGAGCCGGCCGGCTATGCCCTCGGCCGGGTGGCGGCGGATGAGGCAGAGCTGCTGTCGATCGCCCTCTTGCCGGGCCGGCGCCGCCAGGGGGGCGGACGCCTGCTGCTCGACGCTCTGATCGACCGCTGTGCCGCGGCCGGCGCCGCGGCGCTGTTCCTCGAGGTGGCGACCGACAACGCGGCGGCGCTGGCGCTCTACCGCGGCGCCGGCTTCCGCGAGGCGGGCCTCCGCAAGGGCTATTACAAGGTCGGCGCCGTCGTGGTCGACGCCATCGTCATGAAGCGGGAGCTGGGTGCGGCGTAGGCGCCGGTCATTGCCGTACCGGCCGTTCCACGGTTCCGAGTGCCTCGGCCAGGGAGCGGCTCGCGCTGCCGCGCGGTCGCGGCTTCTGCTGGCTGTCATGCGGCGCCCAGCCGGCCAGGAACAGCACCTCGAAGCTGGCCGGGATGCGCCCGTCCGGCTCGGCGAAGCGTTCGGCATAGCGGGCGGCGACGGTCGGCCAGAAGGCGCGCGGCGGCGGCGCCGGGTTGCGGTTCAGCCCGGCATTGGTCTCGCCCATGCCGCGCAGGTCGGCGAACAGGCGGAAGGCGTTGTCGTAGCTGACCACCACCGTCTCGGCATCGGCCACCGGCAGGGCGAAGCCGGCGCGCTGCAGCAGGCCGGCGGCGTCGCGCAGATCGGCGAAGGGCGACAGGCGCGGGCTGGCGCCGCCGATCAGCTCGGTCTCCGCCTCGACCAAAGCGGTGCGCAGCTCGGCCAGCGTGCCGGCGCCCAGCATCGCCGCCAGGAACAGCCCGTCCGGCCGCAGCGCCCGGCGGATCTGCAGCAGCGCGCCAGGCAGGTCGTTGACCCAGTGCAGCGACAGGTTGCTCAGCACCAGGTCCAGCGTGCCCTCGCCGAAGGGCAGCAACTCCTCGTCGCAGGTCAGCGTCGGCCGGCCGTTCGCGGCCGCCAGGCGGGCCAGCGCCGGGGACAGGTCGGCCTGGACCAGCTTGTCGATCCGGTCGCTGCCGTCCAGCGCCCGGGCCACGGCGCCGTCATGGCAGCCGAGATCGAGCGCCACCGGGAAGCGGCGGGTGACGTCGAGCAGCCGGTCGGCCAGCATCGCCGCCACATGCTCGAACAGGAAGTTGTGCCCGGCCAGGCCCGGCGCCGCGCGGTCGCGCCGCCGGCGCACCAGCGCCCGGTCGAACACCATCATGTCGTCGGACTGCGTCATGGCGCGCACTATAGGGGCAGCGTCAGTGCTCGGCGAGGACTCGACCGTCGCAGCGCCGTCCTGTAGCCCGGAGGGAAGGACGAGCGAGGAGACGGATCATGACCGCAGCGGACCGGCCGGTGGCGCTGGTGACGGGATCGACCTCGGGGATCGGCGCCGCGGTGGCCTGGCGGCTGGTCGCCGAAGGCTGGGCCGTGGCGCTGCATTCGCGCGCCTCGGTCGAGGCCGGCCAGGCGCTGGTGGCGGAGCTCGGGGGTGGCGCCAGCTACACCGCCGCGGACCTGGCGACCGATGATGGGCCGCCGGCCCTGGTGCGGGCGGTGCTGGCGCGGCACGGCCGGATCGACGCGCTGGTCAACAGCGCCGGCATCACCGCCACGGTGCCGCATGCCGACCTGAAGGCGGCGACGCCCGACCTGTGGCGCCGGCTGCACCAGGTCAACGTCATCGCGCCCTGGCTGCTGGTGGCCGAGGCCGAGGACGCGCTGCGGCAGTCGGCGGCGGTGCGCGGCCGGCCGGCGGCGGTGGTCAATATCGGCTCCCATGCCGGGGCCCGGCCGCGCGGCGCCTCGGTGCCCTATGCCGCGTCCAAGGCGGCGCTGCACCACGTCACCCGCCTGCTCGCCAAGTCGCTGGCGCCGGCGATCCGGGTCAACGCCGTCGCCCCGGGGCTGGTCGACACGCCGATGACCGCGGCCTGGGCCGAGGCGCAGCTTCTCTGGGCCACCACGGCGCCGATGCGCCGTCCGGCGCAGCCGGAGGATGTGGCGGAGATCGTCTTCGCCCTGATCCGCTCGGACTACGTGACCGGCGAGATCGTGATGCTGGACGGCGGCCTCAGCCTGACCTGACCGGCTGCCCCAGACGGGGGATTGGGAACCGGCCGCGGTCGTGGAATACTCCCTTATGCAAATTTGATGTGATTTGCGAGGGCGAGGATGCGGCGGACCGGCTGGTGGGCCTTGCTTCTATGCGGCGCGGTCGGCGCCGGCCTGCTGTTCGCGGTCTCCGACGCGATCTGGTCGGACCTGTCGCCGCCGGCGGGGGCGGCCCCCGCTGCCGGGGCGGCCCCCGCCGTCGCGAGCCAGGCTGCGGCCGGCCGCCCCGCCGAACCCGCCGCTCGATCGGACCCGTCCCCGCCCGCTGGAACGGCCCCCGTCCTCGTGAGCCAGACTGCGGCCGCCCACTCCGCCGAACCCGCCGTCCGCGCCAAGCGGTTCATGGTGGCGGCCGGCGATCCGGTGGCGGCCTGGGCCGGCTACGACGTGCTGGCGGAGAACGGCACCGCGGTCGACGCCATGATCGCGGTGCAGCTGGTGCTCAACCTGGTCGAGCCGCAGTCGGGCGGCATCGGCGGCGGAGCGCTGCTGCTGCATTTCGACGGGCGGTCGGGCCGGCTGACCTCGCTCGACGGGCTGGAGACGGCGCCGCGGGATGCCGATGGCAGCATGTTCCTCGGCCCGGACGGCCAGCCGATGTCGTTTGCCGCCGCGACCGTCGGCGGCCGCTCGGTCGGCGCCCCCGGCACGCTGCGGCTGCTGCTCGAGGCACACAAGCGCTGGGGCAGGCTGCCGCTGGCCCGGCTGTTCCGGCCGGCGATCGACATGGCCGAGAAGGGCTTTGTCGTGTCGCCGCGGCTGGCCGGCCTCTTGACCGGCGACACGGCGGAGCGGCTGAAGCAGGATCCCCGGGCGCGCGACTATTTCTTCCCCGGCGGCCAGGCGCTGCAGGCCGGCCAGACCCTGCGCAATCCGGCCTTCGCCGACACTCTGCGCTTCATCCTGAGCAACGGCGACGCGCCCTTCTATCTCGGCCCGATCGGCGCCGACATCGTCGCCGCGGCCCAGGGCGCGTCCGGCGATGCCGGCCGGCTGGCGCCGATCGACCTGGTGGTCTACCGGGTGATCGAACGCCAGCCGGTCTGCGTCCCCTACCGCGGCTGGCGGGTCTGCGGCATGGGGCCGCCGAGCGCCGGCGGCATCGGGGTCGGCCAGATCCTCGGCATGCTCGATCACGTGAAGATGTCCACGATCGACCCCGGCTCGGGCGACGCCTGGCACCTGTTCGCCGAGGCCGGCAAGCTGGCCACGGCCGATCGCGACCGCTATGTCGCCGATCCGGATTTCGTCCTGGTCCCGACAACGAGCCTGATCGACAGCAGCTACACGACCGCGCGGGCGCGGATGATCTCGGCCGACCGGGCCGCGCCCGCGCCGGTGCCGCCGGGCAATCCGCCGCGGCGCGTGGGACAGGAGCGCAGCGTCAATTCCGCGGCCGAGCCGTCCAACACCAGCCATGTCTCGATCGTCGACGCCGATGGCAGCGTCGTGTCGCTGACCAGCTCGATCGAGGGCGCCTTCGGCTCGCATCTGATGGTGCGCGGGTTCCTGCTCAACAACGGGCTGGCCGACTTCTCCTTCGTGCCCTACGCCGGCGGCCGCTCGGTGGCGAACCGGGTCGAGCCCGGCAAGCGGCCGCGCAGCTCGATGGCCCCGACCATCGTGCTGGACCGGGCCGGCCGGCCGGTTCTGGTGATCGGGTCGCCCGGCGGCGCCCGTATCATCCCCTATGTCGCCCAGGCTATCATCAGCGTGCTGGACTGGGGGCTGGACGTGCAGCAGGCGATCGATCTGGGCCATGTCGTCAACCTCAACGGCCGGACCGAGCTGGAGGCGGGAACCGCCGCCGAGGGGTTGAAGGACGCCCTGGCGGCGCGCGGCCACGACGTGGTGGTGATGGAGCAGCCCAGCGGGCTGCAGGGCATCCAGATCGGCCCGGACGGGCTGGTCGGCGGCTCCGATCAGCGGCGCGGGGGCGTCGCCATCGGCCGGTAGGCGGCTGTGATGCGCCCGGTCCTCGCACCCTGGCTCGGCCGCGCCGGCACCGCCCTGCTCGATGCCGTGCTGCCGCAGCGCTGCCTGTCCTGCGGCGCCGAGATCGTGGCGCCGGGGGCGCTGTGCGCCGCCTGCTGGGGGCAGCTGGCCTTCCTCGGTCCGCCGCAATGCCGGCGCTGCGGCCTGCCTTTCGACCATGGGGCGGCGGAAGGCGCGGGCGACGACCCGGTCTGCGCCAACTGCCTCGCCTTTCCGCCGCTGTGGGACCAGGCCCGCGCCGCCTTCCTCTACGACGATCTCAGCCGCAAGCTGGTCCTGGCCTTCAAGCATGGCGACCAGACCCATGCGGCGCCGGCCTTCGGCCGCATGCTGCAGCGGGCGGCGGCGCCGTTCCTGGCCGAGGCGGACGTGATCGCGCCGGTGCCGCTGCACCGCTGGCGCCTGCTGCGCCGGCGCTACAACCAGGCGGCGCTGCTGGCGCTGGCGCTCGGCCGCGAAGCCGGCCGCCCGGTGGCGCCGGACCTGCTGGTGCGGCGCCGGCCGACGCCCAGCCAGGGCGGCCAGGACCGCCGCGCGCGGCGCCGCAACGTCGCCGGCGCCTTCGCGGTACGGCCCGGCCGCGAGGCGCTGGTCGAGGGAAGGCGCGTTCTGCTGGTCGACGACGTGCTGACCACCGGCGCCACCATCGACGAATGCGCGCGGGCGCTGCGGCGCAAGGGGGCAGCCGGGGTCGACGTCGTCACCCTGGCCCGGGTGCCGCCGCCGTGACGCTGAGGTGCGCCCAGGTCATGGGCGCCATTCGCCGGACGCAGACCCCTGGCATCGTCCGGCGAATGACCTCATATTCGGGGAACTCTTCGGAGGATCTGCATGCCACCCGTCATCGTCTACTCCAGCCCGTTCTGCCCTTACTGCTACATGGCCAAGAAGCTGCTGACCCAGAAGGGCGTCGGCTTCGAGGAGGTCGATGTGGTGGCCGAGCCGTCGCGGCGGGAAGAGATGCGGCAGCGCGCCAATGGCCGCAACACCGTGCCGCAGATCTTCATCGGCGCCACCCATGTCGGCGGCAATGACGACCTCCAGGCGCTGGAGCGCGCCGGCAGGCTCGACCCGCTGCTGGCCGAATCCGCGCCGGCCTGATCACGCTTCGAGGCGAGGATGACCCGCTTCACCGCCGCCTGTGTCCAGCTCAATGTCGGCACCGAGATCGAGCCGAATCTGCGGGACGCGGGGGCGCTGATCCGGCGGGCCCGCGATGCCGGGGCGACGCTGATCGCGACGCCCGAGAACACCGGCTTCATCGTCCAGGGCCGCGAGGCCGTGCTCGCGCGCTCCCTGCCGGAGGACCGACACCCCGGCCTGCCCTACTTCGCCGAACTGGCGCGCGAGACCGGGGCGACGCTGCTGATAGGATCGCTCTCGATCGGGCTGGCCGACGGCAAGGCCGCCAACCGCTCCTACCTGTTCGCGCCGTCGGGCGAGATCCTGGCGCGCTACGACAAGATCCACATGTTCGACGTCGACCTGGCCGGCGGCGAGCGCTACCGCGAGAGCGCCACCTTCGGCCCGGGCGACCAGGCGGTGGTGGCGCCGCTGCCCACCGGCGGCGTGCTGGGCCTGACCGTCTGCTACGATCTGCGCTTCGCCTATCTGTACCGCGCCCTGGCGCGGGCCGGGGCCGACATCCTCAGCGTGCCGGCGGCCTTCACCCGCAAGACCGGCCAGGCCCATTGGCACGTGCTGCAGCGCGCCCGGGCGATCGAGACCGGCAGCTTCGTCATCGCCCCGGCCCAGACCGGCACCCATGACAAGGGCCGCCAGACCTATGGCCATTCGCTGATCGTCGCCCCTTGGGGCGAGATCCTGGCCGATGCCGGCGAGGAGGTCGGCATCGTCACCGCCGAGATCGACCTGGCGCGGGTGGCGGAGGCGCGCACCGCCGTGCCGGCGCTGCGCCACGACCGCCGCGTCGCCCCGCCCGGCCCGCCGCTGCGCGCGGCCGGGGAATAGCCCGCGGAGCATGGCGATCGAGCGCTACGCGGTGCTGAAGGGGCGCCCGACCGACCGCCGCCTCGCCGCCGAGGGGTCGACCCACTACCATATCCGCGTCGATGTCGGCCGCCGCGACCATCGGGTGGCGGTCAACGTCCGGGGCTCGGCCTGGCCGTCGCTGGTGGAATATGTGCTCGACGCCGATTTCGACCATCCGGTGACCGCGCGGCTGGCGGCGCTGGCGCCGGGCCTGATCGCGATCGCCCGGGGCCAGGGGCTGGATTATGTCCGCGACGGGCTCTTCGACCGCTCCCACATGCGGCCGCTGCCGGCCACCCGGCCGGGGCCGGACAACGACCTGAACGAGAAGATCGACCGCATCGTCGCCCGGGCGATCAATGAGCCGGACGCCATGCTCTACGCCTTCGGCGAGCCGTTCGGGCCGGACCCGGTGGCCGATCACGGCTTCGGTTTCGCCCCGTCGCGCGGCATGCACAACATCCACATGAACCAGGGCAGCCCGGAGGAGCGATTCCGCGGCGACAACGGCGTTGGCCAGGACGGCGCCCTGCTGATCGCCTTCCCGCAGGGGCGCTGGGTGGCGCTGTTCCTGAAGTTCCAGTCGCAGGCCTGGCACACCGACGACACCACCGGCCACCCGCGCCAGCCGATGCAGGCCCGGCGCCGCCGGATGCAGGCCTGACGCCCGGTCAATTGCTGGCGAGCTGCAGGCTGAAGGGCTGGATGCCCATCTGGAACAGCGCGTCGTTCAGCAACCTGGTGCTCTCCTGGATCGGGTGCTGGTCCCACTGCTCGTAGTGCAGCTTGATCAGCGTCGCCACCCGGTCGGCGTCCTTCGGCGACAGGAGGTTCAGCCAGGTGACCATGTCCTTCTGGGACAGGCCGAGATGCTTGAACGCCTTGGTCAGGAACGGGCCGGCCGTGGGCGGGTCGCTGTCCAGCGAGGTGGCGTGCTTGGCCAGCTGCTCGGCGACCTCGGGCTTGACGTCCATGGCCTGCAGCCAGTCCTGGTCGGCGCCGTCATTCTCGTGCGAATGCTCATAGGCGCTGACCCCGGTGTTGATGCCGGAGGCGACCAGCATCAGCACCGCGCCGATCCCGGTCCAGGCGGTGGCGCTGAGGCCGAACAGGGTGCCGGCGCCGACTCCTGTCAGCACCCCGGCCTCCAGCGCCCCCGGCCCCATCAGGAAGGCCAGGTCCCCGGCCGCGCTGAGGGTGTAGGCGACGCCGCGCACCTTGTCCGTGGTCTTGTCCGAGTTGAAGAAGTTGATGGCATTGGCCGAGTCGATGCCGAGATAGGCGAGGTCGGCGACGTCGCGCAGCGCCGGGCTGAGCACATATGTCTTGAGCCCATCCTTGATCCCCTGCTTCACGGTCAGCCCGTCGACCTGCTGCGCCAGCCGGTCGTAGCTCTGGCTGATCAGGGTGTTGCCGCTGCCGGGCGTGAACTTGCCCTTGAGCCAGCCGTCGCCCATCGCCGCGTTGCCGGCCTGGCTCAGCGACATCAGCCCGTGCACCACGGCGTACGAGCCGTCCTGCAGCAGGCTGCCGCTCTGGGCGAAGGAGGTGGCGGCGAAGGCGGCGTTCTGGCCGAACAGCACCGAGCTGACGCCGGAGGAGACCCGCGACAGCGCCCGCGCGTTGAAATGCTCGCCGTTCGGGCCGCGGTAGCTGCCGTCGGGCTGCACCGTGAACGCCTTGCCCAGCACCAGCCCCTTCAGCGCCTGCTTGGCCGGGTCGCCGGCGATCTTCGAATCGTCCAGCTTGACCGTCGCGTACAGCTTGGCCGACTGGTAGACGACATTGCGGGCGGAGCGCTGGAACCACAGCGTGTTGGTCGGCGTGGTCGCGCCGTCGCTGCCGGTCAGGTCGGCGGCCGGCGTGGCGTCGATCGCCGCCTGGACGCTCTGCTGCTTCAGCCGGCCGAAATCCGGGCCGTACTCGGTGCTGCCGCCAGGCTTGTCGAAGCCCGGCGTGCCACCGAGGACATCGTCATAGCCGGCGATCGTGGCCTTGATGCCCTCGGCCACCTCCGCCTTGTCCTGCAGCTTCTCGCCGTCCTGGTTGATCCGGGCGACGTCGTCCTTGTGCTTCGGATCGGCCAGGATCTTCTGCACGGTCTGGTCCAGTTCGGCGCCGGTGCTGTTGCCGCCCCAGTCGTGGATCGGCACCGCCAGGAACTTGGCGTGGTCCATCGCCGTGCTCTTCAGCGAATCGACCGATTCGTTGAACTTGGTGACGCCCTCGGTCGCGGTGTACAGCGCGCCGACCGACAGCTCCGGGTCGCTGGTTCTGGTCGCGGCGGCCACCGACAGCGACAGGGCGATGTCGCCGTTGCCGACTGCCCCCAGCATCGCCTGGTTGTAGCCGAAGGGAGTCTGGAACATGTTCTCCTGCAGCCCGCGCTGGACCGGCTGCTTCGCCTCCGCCGCGATGTATCCGGCGATGCGGTCAACCGCGGCGCGGCCCTCGCCCGGCTTGCCGCCATCGGCATAGGTGGCGTTCTGGCAGGCGGCGGCCAGCCCCTCCATCACCGCGGCGGCGCGCTTGGTTTCGGGATTGCCCGGATTCGCGGTCATCCCCTGCCGGTAGCCGGCCACGTCGTGCACCATCGACTTGGCGGTCGACTGCAGCCGGTCGTCGTTCATGATCGCGACCACCTGCGCCGGCGTCGCCGTCTGCCGGTCGGTGACCTCGCGCAGCTTCTTGGCCGCGGCCTCGGCGCCGCCCTTCTCGTAGGCGTCGACGACGGACTGGACCGGCCGATCGACCAGCACCTCATGCTGCGCGTCCAGCGTCCCCTGTCTGATCGCGTCGGCCAGGCGCGGATTGTCCTTGGTGTAGGTCATATAGACGCCGGCGCGACCGGAGATCGAGCCCAGCGCCGTGCTGCCGGTCTGGTCGTCGGCCGTGGCGGTCAGCTGGGCCGCCACGGCCTGGCGCAGGGCGTTGTAGGTCGGGTCCTGATCCTTCTGCTTGGCGTCGTAGGGCGCGTCGGACTTCGCCGTCTGCAGCAGCTTGCCGAGCTGGTCCTCGGTCCGGCCCTGGCCGATCAGCTGGCGCGAATACAGGTTCTCGGCCGAGGCGACGGCGGCCTGGAACACCTTGTCGTTCGGTGCGCGGGCGGCGATCGGCGCCGCCAGGGCCTTGACGTCCGGCACCGCCTGCTCGGTGCCGGCATATTGCAGCTCCTGCACGATGGTGGCGGTCAGGTCGCCCTTCAGCTCCGCCGCCTTCTCCGGCGCCAGCACCATGACCGAGGCGGCGGCCAGCTGCTGCCGCTCCTGCTCCAGGAAGCCCAGCCGGGTCGGGTCCAGCACCGTGACGGCGTCGCCGTCCTGGCCGGGCTGCAGGTGGTGCGAGGCCGAAGGCGGGTTGGC
The DNA here is from genome assembly GCF_038440215.1 of Inquilinus sp. OTU3971. Classification (NCBI taxonomy): domain Bacteria; kingdom Pseudomonadati; phylum Pseudomonadota; class Alphaproteobacteria; order Rhodospirillales; family Rhodospirillaceae; genus Inquilinus; species Inquilinus sp. OTU3971. Next base: position 101,588 of record NZ_JASATH010000003.1, read on the forward strand.
CGGGCGGTTGCCGAAGGCCTGCTGGTCCAGCGACGGGGTCGCGGCCAGGTTGCCCTTCAGCAGCGAGTCGTCGTTGTCCTTGCTCAGGTCGACCCCGGCGCGGCGGTAGATGTCGTAGGGGTTGTCGCCGAGACGCAGCGGGTAATGGTCGCTGATGCCGAGCGGCGGCTCGTCGGCGCCGAACACATCCGCGGCCTTGTCGTCCTGTGACACCGGATCGGCGGCCGGCGTCTGCTTCGCCTGCTGGACCGACAGGCCGAAGGCCTGGGGGTTGGACTGGACGCTGGCCGGAGTCAGAAGCCGTTGGGAACGTGCCCACAGGGTCTCGATCCGGACCACCATCGCCGCCATCCTCATCGTCAATCGGCCAGGGGAGCGCAGCGCCTGATCCGGCCGGAAGCCCGCAGGGCAGGACCGCCGTCACAGAACTGCAATATTGAAGCTAGGACACGTTTTCTGTCCGATATCAAGATCAGCATGAGGTGGCGAGTCAGGCCCCCGATCCGGCGGTCGGGAATATTGCATTTAGCCGAATTTTACTGATGGCTTCCCTTTGGCCCGCCGATCCCGGCGGCACGCCGGGTTGCCTGAAAGCCGCGTCTGCCGTATGGTGCGCCGCCGACCGATCCCAGGAGAGCAAAATGACGACCTTCATGTCCGAACGGAAAGGAGTTAACGCCCATCGCAAGGACATGACGCTTCATGTTGTCCCGAATTCGGAGGTCGCCGGCGCCTCGAGACGCCGCACCTAGCCGCCTCGCTCTCCGACCGCTCAGCCCGGCTGCCGCGGTCGACGCTTCCCACGTCCAGCCCGTCTCCCCGCCGACCTCACGCGATGTGCCACGGGCCGTCGCCCGGTCGCGGCTGCGCAAGTTCGTGTCCGCCTACCGGCCGCACCTTCCGTTGCTGGCGGCCGACCTGTTCTGCGCCATCGTCGTCTCGGCCACGGCGCTGATCCTGCCGCTCGGCGCCAACATCGTCACCAGGCGGCTCACCGGCCTGGGCGACGCCCCCGGGGCGCTCGAGGAGGTCTATGTCCTGGGCGCGGCCATGCTCGCCGTGGTCCTGCTGCAGGCGCTCAGCAACCTGTTCGTCGACTACCAGGGCCATGTCATGGGCGCGAAGATGGAAAGCGCCCTGCGCCGCGAGCTGTTCGAGCATCTGCAGAAGCTGTCCTTCGGCTTCTACGACCGCCAGCGCACCGGCCAGCTGATGAGCCGGATCACCAACGACCTGTTCTCGCTCGGCGAGCTCTACCATCACGGGCCCGAGGACCTGGCGATCGCGGTGCTGAAATTCGCCGGGGCGATCGCCATCCTGGCCTGGCTCGACCTGCCGCTGGCCCTGATGATCCTGGCGGTGCTGCCCTTCGCCGTCGCCTATGCGCTGCACTTCAACCGCCGCATGAACCGGGCGCTTCTGCTCAGCCGCGAGCGGATCGCCGCGGTCAATGAGCGGGTGGAGGATTCGCTCGCCGGCATCCGCGTGGTGCAGTCCTTCGCCAACGAGGCGGTGGAGGCCCGCCGCTTCGAGACGCAGAACGCCGCCTTCCTGGACAGCCGGCGCGCCGGCTATCGCAGCGAGGCCTTCTTCTCGATGGGGACGGAGACCTTTCCGCAGCTGATCACGGTGATCATCATCGTCGCCGGCGCGGTGCGGGTCGCCGAAGGGCAGCTCGCCGTCGCCGACATGCTGACCTTCCTGCTCTGCGTCGCGGCGCTGGTCGACCCGGTGAAGCGGCTGGCGAACTTCGCCCGGCTCTGGCAGGAGGGCTACACCGGCTTCACCCGGATGATGGAGATTCTGGAGGTCGAGCCGGACATCCGCGACCGGCCCGGCGCCGTCGAGCTGGCCCGGCCGCGCGGCGCGATCAGCTTCCGCGACGTCGGCTTCCGCTACGAGGACGACCGGCCGCTGGTGTTCCGCGACCTGTCGCTCGACATCCGGCCGGGCGAGTTCGTCGCCCTGGTCGGCGCCTCGGGCGGCGGCAAGAGCACGCTCTGCGCCCTGATCCCGCGCTTCTACGAGGCGACGGAGGGCCGGATCCTGATCGACGGCACCGACATCCGCGACGTCACCCTGGCGTCGCTGCGGCGGGCGGTCGGGGTGGTGCAGCAGGACGTCTACCTGTTCGCCGGGACGGTGGCGGAGAATCTGCGCTACGGCAGGCCGGACGCGACGCAGGAGGAGATCGTCGCGGCGGCCCGGGCGGCCAATGCGCATGACTTCATCATGGCGCTGCCGGAAGGCTACGACACCGATGTCGGCCAGCGCGGCGTCAAGCTGTCCGGCGGCCAGAAGCAGCGCCTGACCATCGCCCGGGCCTTCCTGAAGGACCCGGCGGTGCTGATCTTCGACGAGGCCACCAGCGCGCTCGACAACGAGAGCGAGCGGGCGGTGCAGGAGGCGCTGCTGGATCTGGCCCGGGACCGCACCACGCTGGTGATCGCCCATCGGCTGTCGACGGTGCGCCACGCCGACCGCATCCTGGTCCTGACCGACCAGGGCATCGCCGAGCAGGGCACGCATGAGCAGTTGCTGGCCGCCGGCGGCGCCTATGCCGCCCTCTATCGGGTGCAGGCCAGCTTCTG
>NZ_JASATH010000004.1:0-101221 GCF_038440215.1 Inquilinus sp. OTU3971
CGCCTCCGCGCCTTAACCCACCCCCGGCGCGGCCCCCCCGCGCCCCCGCGCCGTGTTCCCTGGTGCAACGGGCCGCCCGCGGGTCGCCTGTCCCATCTGCTGAAGCCCTGGCTGACGCCGCGGATGAACTGGCGCGAGAACAGGACGAACAGCAGCACCAGCGGCACCGCGCCCAGGGTCAGGGCGGCCAGCAGCGGCGCGGCCCGCACCCGGTACTCCACCAGCGCATAGGTGGCGAAGGCCGACACCGTCAGCCCGACCGAGGCGACGGTGACGACCAGGCTGTTGCGGTAGTTCTGCAGGAAGTTGCCGCCGGTCAGCACCCGCGCGTAGCCGTCCAGGCTGAAGGTCTCCGCCGTTGGCAGGGCGAAAGGCCGGCCCGCCTATGATCGGATCTGGACGCGGTTGCGCCAATAGGCCGGACTGGCCGTCCCCAGCCCGCACTGTCATCCTCGGGCTTGACCCGGGGATCCAGGGGCTGCCAGAGCGGATCTCGGTGGCCCTGGATTGCCGGGTCAAGCCTGGCAATGACAAACAAGAGTCGAGACCTGAGCCCGATGACCAACATTCCCTCCGCCGTCGCGCTGACGCGCGACCTGGTCCGGCTGCGATCGATCAACCCGCCGGGCGAGGAGCAGCCCTGTGTCGAGCTGGCGGGGCGGGTGCTGGAGGCGGCGGGCTTCGCCGTTGCGATGCATCCGATGGGCGAGGGCCGGACCAATGTCGTCGCCACGCTGGCGGGCGAGGGCGCGCCGCTGTGCTTCACCGGCCATCTCGACACCGTGCCGCTGGGCGCCGCGCCCTGGACCCGCGATCCCTTCGCCGCCGAGATCGACGGCGACCGGCTGTACGGCCGCGGCTCCAGCGACATGAAGGCCGGCGTCGCCGCCATGGTGGCGGCGGCGGTCGACCTCGTCCGGCTGCCGGGCCGCCGCGCCGGCCTTGCTTTGGTGCTGACGGCGGGGGAGGAGACGGGCTGCGACGGCGCCCGCCACCTGGCCGGGGTCGCCGGCGCCCTGCCGTCGGCCGGCGCGCTGCTGGTGGGCGAGCCGACCGCCAACCTGCCGATGATCGGCCATCGCGGCGCGCTGTGGCTGCGGGCGGCCTTCCACGGCGTCACCGCCCATGGCTCGATGCCGGAGCAGGGCGACAATGCCGTCTACAAGGCGGCGCGGGACGTGCTGCGCCTGGCGGACCACAGCTTCGACGCGCAGCACCATGTCCATCTCGGCGGGCCGTCGATCAATGTCGGCACCTTCCAGGGCGGGCTGAACGTCAATTCGGTGCCGGACCGGGCCGAGGTGCAGATCGACATCCGCACCGTCCCCGGCCAGTCCAACGACGCCATCCGCCGCGAGGTCGCGGCGGTGCTGGGCGAGGGGGCGGAGCTGTCGCGCATCGTCGATGTCGGCGCCGTCGCCAGCAGCCCGCAGGACGAATGGGTCAGCGGCGTGTTCGACCTGTGCGAGCGCGCCGCCGGCCGGCGCATCGACCCGAAGGGGGCCGCGTTCTTCACCGACGCCTCGGTGCTGGCGCCGGCCATGGGCGGCGTGCCGGTGGTGATCCTCGGCCCCGGCGAGCCGACCATGGCACACAAGACCGACGAGTACTGCCTGGTGTCGAAGATCGAGGCCGCGGTCGGCCTCTACACCGAGATCGGCCGGCAGTGGATGGGGGTATAGGGCCCTTCGAAGCCGGTCGCTCCATTGGCAACCACACTCCCCGTCCCCCTGCGGGAGGGGGAGTGTGGAAGGTTGCAGGCTGGTGTGCATTCGTTGGGTTCGCGGCAGGCGAACCCAACCTTGCGCTGACGATCGGCAGAGGCGGCGGACGGATCGTGCTCAGCCGCTGTCCGGTCCCCGCGGCCTCGGCGGAGGCCGGCTGGCGACGGACGCATCCGGCGGGCGAAACCAGCCCGTCGCGGGTGCCCGTCCGGCGGTCTCCGCCCTGTCCCTGACGGGAGCCTTGTCCATCCCGGCGATGGCCGCGGCGATCGCGGCCCGGTCGGGCGGGATGCCGAGGGCGCGGCACAGGCTGCGGATCAGGGCGCCGCCCACGGCCATGAGCATTGCCGCTTCGAGTTCGGCGTCGGCCGGCTGGCAGGACGGAAACGTGAAGCGACCCTGCCGCGCCGCCTATTCCACGACGATCCGCACCGGCCGCGACTCCCCGTCCTGCTGCGGCAGGCGCAGCTGGAAGCGGTGCGCGCCGGGCGTCAGCTTCCAGTACACCGTCTCATCCGGCCGCGCGGTGCGGAACGGCAGGCCGTCGACATACCAGACCACCTGGGTGACGCCGGGCGCCACCGCGGCCTTCAGCGCCAGCCGGTCGAGCGCCGGCGGCATTTCCGGGTTGCGCCAGATCCGGGCGTTCTGCTCCGGCATCGTGATCGACAGGCGCGGCGGCTCGGCGGTGCCGATCGCCGGACCGTCCGGCTGGGGCGCGCGGGCGACGGCGGGGATCGCGGCCGGCGGGGCGGCGTCCGCCTTGACCCATTCCACCACGCGCTGGCGGCAGAAATCGGGGGCGGGGCCGCCGGCCGGCACGCACAGCTCGACCGGCCTGTAGGCCCGCGGCACCGGGAAGCCGGAATCCAGCAGGTCGCCGGGCCGGGCGCCGTGCAGCGCCGTCAGCACGTCCTGGGCCAGCTTCGCGGCCGACCCGGCGCCGGCGACCTGGCGCATCGTTCCGGCATCGGGCCGGCCGAACCAGACCCCGACCATGTAGTCCTGCGACCACGCCACCACCCAGGCGTCGCGATACCCTTGGCTGGTGCCGGTCTTCAGCGCCACCGGGAACGGGAATTCGGTGGTGCCGTAGCGCGGGAAGCTGGGCAACCGGGCCATCGGGTCGGACAGGAACAGCGTCACCAGCCGGGCGATGTCGGCCGACAGCACCCGGCGCGGCGGCGCCAGCGCCTGGCCGCGGTACCACACCAGATCGCGCAAGGTCCCGTCATCGGCCAGCGCGCCATAGGCCTGCACCAGCCGGTCCAGGCTGGTCGGCAGCGACCCGATCGCCATCGACAGGCCGAAATTCTCGGCCGGCACATCCAGATCGTGCAGCCCCAGCTCGCGGAAGAAGCGGAAGCCGCTATCCAGCCCGACCCGGCGCAGCAGGTTGGTGGCCGGGATGTTGCGCGAATTGGCCAGCGCCTGGCGCGGCAGCACCGGGCCGAGGAAGCTGCGGTCGGCGTTGGAGATGCCGGACGCGCCCTCGGGCATGTCGGCCATCACATCGGTCGGGCTCAGCAGGGCGCGCTGCATCGCCAGGGCGTAGATGAAGGGCTTCAGCGTGCTGCCCGGCGACCGCACGGCGCGGCTGAAGTCGATCGACCCGCCATTGGCGCCGCCGTAGCGCGCAGAGCCGACATCGGCCAGCACCTCGCGGCTGTCGCGCCGGGCGACCACCACGGCCACCTGCTGTGCTCCCATCGGGCCGAGCGCCCGCAGCCGGCGGCGCGCCGCTTCCGTCACCGTCTCCTGCACCCGCAGGTCGAGCGTGGTGCGCAGCCGCGGGTCGCTCGGGTCCAGCGCCTGGGCGCCGTTCCGCGCGATCATCTGGCGCAGCCGCAGGATGGCGGGCACGGCATCGGGCCGGCGCGGCACCGGCGGCAGGCGCAGCTCGGCCAGCTGGGTGGTGGCCAGCGCCAGCTCCTGCGGCCCGATCACGCCCTGGCGGGCCAGCTCGTCCAGCGCCCGCTGGCCGCGCCGCTTGGCCCTTGCCAGCCCGTCCGGGCGGCGCGGATTCATCAGGCTGGGCGCCTGCGGGATGGCGGAGAGCAGGGCGATCTCGGCCCAGCTCAGATCCGCCACGGGCTTGTCGAAATACCAGCGCGCGGCATGGGCGATGCCGTGGCTGCCATTGCCGTAGGGCACCAGCCGCAGGTAGTGCGCCAGCAGCGTCTGCCGGTCGTAGCGCTGGGTCAGCACCAGCGCCGTGCCGGCCTCCACCGCCTTGGACCACAGGTTGCGCGCCGCCGGCTGCTGCATCCGGGCGATCTGCATGGCGATGGTCGAGGCGCCGGACCGCACCCGGCCGCCCTCGACGACCTGCCACAGGGCCCGGGCCACGGCGCGCGGGTCGACGCCCGGATGGTCCCAGAAGCGCCGGTCCTCCAGCGCCAGGGTGGCGCGGACGACCCGGTCGGGCAGGGGATCGACCGTCCAGTAGCCGTAGTCGACGAAGCGCCTGCCGTCCGCGGTCCGCTCCTCATGGCCGATCTGGGCGACGAACGCGCCCTGCCGGTCGTACAGGATCGGGGTCGGCGCCGGCGCCTCCAGATGCGCCCGCTGCGCCACCTGCACCGCGAACAGGCCGAACACGGCGAGGCCGAGCGCAAGCACGCCCCGGCCGGCCCGGCGCCGCCATCGGCGGCGGAGCGGGGTGGGCGCGACGGTAGGATCGGGCGCCGGCATCTACGTCCGCCCAAACTTGTCCCCCCTTCCCCCGCGGGAGAGGGGTAGGGGGAGGGGGTTCTCTCGGCGCGAGCCGGCGATGGCTCGCCACAACCTTGTTTGGATGTCGAAGGCGGAGCCTCGCCCATTCGCGCGCCGACGCGCGCAGACCCCTCCCCCTGGCCCCCTCCCGCAAGGGGAGGGGGGACTATGTTGGGGAAGGCAGGCTGCGCTCATCGTTGTTCGTCCTACGGGCTCACGACGACACGCTGGCCGGCGCTGGCGCCGTAGATTCCGGCCCGGTACATCATCTCGGCCTCGCCCGGCGGCTGGATGAAGCTGCCCGCCACCTGCGCCCGCAGGCGGAAGCGCAGGGTCAGCGTGCCCTTGTCCAGCCGGTCGTAGAACACCCGCACCTCGTCGTCGCCGTAGCTGGCATAGCTCGGCGGCACCGACGGCGCGGTCGAGGGCACGGCCTCCGCCGGCGCCGTCGCCAGGTTCGGGTTCAGCGGCTCGAAGCCGGCGGCGATCGGCAGGCGGATCGCGACCTGGGTGCGGGTCTCGGGGTTGACCAGCTCCGCCACCTCCTCGACCACATCGCCGGCGGCGACATGGATGGCGCCGTCGCCGCCCGGCTCCAGCCGCTCCAGCGGGCCGTCGGCCGGCACGCGGTACAGCTGCCGGGTCAGGACGAAGCCGTCCTGCACCGGCGTCGCGGCCGATCCCGGCGCCTTCGGCAGCCAGCTTGCGTCGCCCAGCGCCACCACCGGCTGGCCGCCCCGGTTGGTGACACCGACCGGCCCGGCCTGGTCGATGCTCCAGCGCAGCACCGGCGCATCGGGACCCAGCGTCCCGGTCTTGTCCCCGCCGGGCAGCGACGCGGCGACCGGCACCGACCCGCTCGGCGCCACCCACGCGGCCGCCAGGGCCCGCAGCGCCGCCGCGTCGGCATTGGTGCTGCCCCAGCCGGAGGCGTCGCCCAGGCCGATCAGCCCGGTGCGCAGCTGGCCCAGCAGCGGGTCCTCCGGCGCGGCGCGGACCACCGCCAGCAGCACCTCGGACAAGGTGCGGGTCTCCGACGGCAGCACCATCGGGTCGGCCGGGCGGTCCTGCAGCCCGGCATAGACCGGCTGGCCGTTGCGCGACAGCAGCCGGACATCGGCCTTGACCTGGTCCAAGAGGCCGGCGACCCGGGCCGGGTCGGCGTCCGGCGCTGCGGCGACCACCGCGGTGATCTGGGCCAGCGATTCCAGCGGCAGCAGCGAGGCCCGGCGGCTCAACTCGGCCAGATAGGCCGGGTCGGCGCCGCCGCCCGCGGCCAGGGCCGACAGGGCGGCAACCCGCTCGCGGATATCCTCGCCGGCGAGGAAGCGCGGATAGTCGGAGCGCAGGGCCTGCTTCAGCACCTGGGCCAGCCGGTCCTTGAGCGCCGGGTCGACCGTCTCGCCCGCCTGCTCGGCCTGCACCACGAAGCCGTAGGAAGCGGCGGTCAGCATCACCGAGCCGCGCGACTTCGGCCAGAAGCCGACCAGCCCGTCCTCGTCGGTGGTGCGGATGATGCTCTGGATCGTCTTCTGCACATCGGCCGAGATGCGGTCCTGCAGCCCGGCCGCGGCGAGGACCGGGGCGTAGGGCTTCAGCGCGAGCTCGGCGCTGGCCAGCGCCATCACCTGCTCGGTGCAGCCGAACGGATAGTCGGCCAGGGCGTTGAGCCCCGCGACCAGCCGCACCAAAGCGGGGTCGGCCGCCATCGCCACCGAGGCGGAATAGGAGCCGGGGCGGACATCGTCGGGCGCGGCCAGCAGATCCTGCGTCGCGCCGGGCGCCAGCTCGACGATCCGGCGCTGGCGCAGCGGCGGCCGGTCCGGCCGGATCGGCAGCGCGATCTCGACCGCGTCGCCGGCCTTGTCGGCGTCGCGCTGCAGCAGCAGGCGCAGCGTCGCCGTGTCCTGGCCCGGCGCCGGGTCGGGCACCGAGACCGGGAAGCTGATCCTCGCCGGCCGGTTGCCGTCCCAGGCGAAGGCACGGTCCTTCGACCCCTGCACGGTCAGCCCGTCGACGCTGATGCCGGCACGGCCGGACCCGCCGGGGCCCTCGACCACGCGGCCGATCAGCCCGGCGTCGAAGCTGTCGCCCGGCCGCACGAAGCGGGGCAGGGCGGGCTGGGCCACGATCGGCTGCCGCACCTTGACCTCGCCGGTGCCGAAGCCGAAACGGTCCGGGCCGCTGGTGACCACGGCGCGCATCTTGTAGACGGTCAGCGTGTCCGGCAGCTTGACCTTGACCTTGGCGGTGCCGTCCGGCCCGACCTGGACATGCGGCAGGTAGACCGGCACCGGGTTGAAGTTGCGGCGGACGGAGATGTTCTCCACCCCCCATTCGTCGGTCGCCTCGTCGCCGCCCGGCACCTCCTCCAGCGGGATCACGCCGAAGGCCATGTTGCGGGTGTCGCGCGCCGCCATCTGCGCCATGCGGGCGACGATGAACTTGGGCAGCGGGTCCAGCGGCTGCTCCCGCGCCAGGGACAGCACCGCCTGGTCGACCATCCAGAAGGTGGCCTCGCCCGACAGCGGCTTGGCCTTCAGGTCGGCCAGGTGCAGCGCCACCTCGATCTCCTGCGCCGGCCGGGCGCTGGGCGGCGCGTCCAGCGTCACCGCCACCTGGTTTTCGACTGGGGTGACCTTGACCCAGGCGGTGGTGGCCAGCGTCACCGGCTTGCCCTGGTCGAAGGGCGCGGTGGCGGCCTGTGCCTCGCCCGGCAGCCGCCCGCGCATGATCAGGAAATGCACCGGCAGCCGCGGCATCTGGGCCTTGCGCACCGGCACGGCGTAGCGGCCGAAGCCGTTGGCGATGTCGACCCAGTCGTAGCGGAACTGGCCCTCCGGCTCCTCCACCACGGCCAGGGCGCGGGCGGTTTGGAACGGACTCTCGATCACCAGCGTCGCGGTCTCGCCGGGGGCGTAGGACTCCTTGTCGGTGGTGACGGTGACGTTCTGCCCCGGCGGGCGCGACCAGGTCACCGGCGTGTCGCCGGCGGCGAACAGGTCGACCTTCACCGACTGGCTGCGGCCGATCTTGTCGGCAGCCTCGACCGAGACGATGTAGACCCCGGCCTCAGGCAGGGCGAAGTGCAGCGCCTGCGCCTCGGCGGTGGAGGTGACCTTCCGCTCCTCCAGCGTCTCGTCGATCACCTGGGTGACGTATTTGGCCGAGCCCTGGCTGAAGTCGCTGGCCTGCAGCACCGAGTTCCAGTTGCGGTGGATCAGCTTCACCGTCATCTCGACGCCGGGCAGCGGCTTGCCGGCGGCGTCGACCGCCAGGATCTCCGGGTCCAGCGCATCCGCCTTGGGCAGGTAGCGCGGCACCTTCAGCCCCAGGGTGAAGGGCGGCAGCGCCACCACATGCTGGGTGCTGCGGATCTGCATGTCGTCGTCGCCGGTGACCGTGGCCTCGACCACGTAGCGGCGCGGCTGGGCGGTCGGCTCGATCGTCGGGTCCAGCGTGATCTGGGCCGACCCGCCGGCATCGGTCTTGCCGTCCTGCTGCAGCACGGGGGTGGAGCGGAACTCGTGCTCGCCCGAGAAGCGGGAGTCGCTGGAGAACTGGAAGCCCTCGCGCCCCGGCGGGGTCCAGCTGTAGGGGAACTGCGTCACCCGCCACTTGATCGGGCGGTCGGCCAGCAGGCCGCCGGCGACGTAGCGGGCCAGCAGCGAGACCTGGATCTGGCTGTCCAGCGGCGCCGAATCCGGGCCGTTCAGCAGCACCTCGAAGGTCGGGAGCTTGTAGGCCTCCTTCTTGAACGGCACCTGGCCGCATTCGTCGTCGCCGGGGTCGACGAACCGCACGCTGTAATCGCCGGTCGCCTCGGTGGTCTCGTCGAAGCGCTGGTAGAAGCCGCCATTGCCATCCAGCGTCACCGGCATCCGCCATTCCTGGTCGTCCGGGCCGTTGACCACGACCTCGCCCTTGCCGTTGGCGAAGGACAGGCCGCCGCCGAGATAGGAGCGGACGAAGCCGCGGATCTCCACCGCCTCCTCCGGCCGGTAGATCGGCCGCTCGGTGAAGACGTGGCACAGCATCTGCGGCCGCTCGCGCCGCGCCGCCACGTCGCCGAAGCCCCAGGCCAGCCAGGGCTCTTCCGGCTTGGTCCAGTTCTCCTGCGCGTATTGCGCCGGGCCGTTGTCCGGCTCCAGCACCAGCGTGTCGGTGCCCTTGGTCACGACGATGCGGCGGATCTCCGGCTCGTCGGCGTAGGCGCCCTTCGGCGCCCAGGCGAAGCCGCCATCGGCCCCGGTGACGCCGCGGGTGAGGGTGACGAACGCGTCGTCGCGCACGCCCTCCAGCCGGATCTCGGCGCCGTCGACCGGCTTGGCGCTGTTCAGCGAGGTGACGGCGAAGCGGATGCGCTGCGGCTCCTCCACCGTCGACAGGGTCAGGTCGGTCACCTGCAGCCGCAGCCAGCGCCGGTCGGCGCCGTCGACCGGCCGCAGCCCGACCAGATAGGTGCCGGGCTGGCTGGCGCCGGCGATCTTCGTCAGCAGCGGCTTGAGGTCGAGGCCGAACTTGGCCGAAATGCCGCCGCGCAGCGACGGCAGTGTCACCAGCTCGGACACGGCGGGGGAGCCCAGCGCGGCGATCCGTTCCGCCATGGCGTCGCGGTCGATCGCCGCCGCGTCCTTCCAGGGCGACGGCTCGTTGCCGGCCAAGGGCGGCGTGGTGTCGTCCTGGGTGGTCAGGCCTTCCGCCGGGAACGGCCAGAAGTCGCGGCCCAGCGGGTCGATGCGGTGGATGCGGATGTCGGCGCGGTCATAGCCATGGCCGCGCAGCGGCACCATCTGCGGGCCGAGGCGCTCGCTAATGCCCTGGCCGGCGTCCCAGGCCAGGGCCGGCAGGTCGGGCGGGAACACGAAGCGGGCATTGGTGGCCGGGCCGGACAGCGGCCGCCCGCGCACATCCTTCAGGCTGCCGGGGTCGATCCGCAGGGTATAGACCGTGTCCGGCAGGAACCGGCCGGTCAGGGTCAGGTCGCGGCCGTCGGGCTCCAGCGCCAGATCGTCGACCGCCGGGGTGAGGCGGAACACGTCGCGGGCGCGGACCTCGTCCAGCGCCTCCGGCTCGTTCGAGAAGCGCAGGCGCAGCCGGCGCTCGCCGGTCGGCCGCGCCTCCTCGCCCTCATAGGCCGGCGGCTGGCTGCAGCGCAGCACCCCATCCTGCAGGTCCTGCTGGAAGCTGCCGCCGCAGGACGTGTCGGTGACCGTGAAGGGCGCTGCGCTGCGCAGCCGCAGCTCGAAGATCGGGTCGTCCAGCCCGGCGGCGTCGGACAGGCGCAGCCGCAGGATCGCCATCCGCCCGTCCGGGATCGGCTGGCGCAGCGACACGACATAGCCCTGCTGGGCGGTGCGGTCGGCCCGCTCCAGCGCCTTGATGGTGAAGTCCTGCGCCGTCAGCTGCTGGCTGCCCTGGCCCCCGACGTTGGGTAGGGCGAAGCCGGGCAGGGGCCGCAGCTCGATGGTCAGCAGCCGCGCCAGGGCCTGGACGTCGACCGGGTCGGCGAAGGTCAGGCCGATGGTGTCCAGGTCGGCGATGCCGTCCGGCTGGTCGGCCGGGCTGGTGGCCACCGGCGTCGGCAGCAGCGGCACCAGCTCGGTGGCATGGCCGGCAGAGGTGACGGTGACGCGGCGCAGCGGCTCCCACGGCTGGGCCGGGCGGAACTGCAGCACGCGCGGGCCCAGCCACTGCCAGGCGCCGGGCTGGTCCGGCGACACAGTGGCGAATCTCGCCGGGTCGTCCTCCGGGCCGCCGGCGCGCGGGCCGGTGTCGCGGTCGAAGAACACGGTGATCGGGTCCCAACGGCGCAGGAACCGCTCCGGCACCACCTGGGCGCCGTCGGCGCGCTGGATCTGGTCCAGCGATGCCGGCGGGGTCGCGGCGGTCTGCGCCAGGGCAGGCCCGGCGATCGAGGCGAGCAGGGCGAGGATGAGGGGAAGGCGGGTCATCACTTGCCTCTCGCATTGGTCGCCGGAGCCAGCCCGGCGAGGTCCAGATAGAAGCGGATCACATCCTCGGGCGGCCCGCTCGGCCGGGCCTTGATGCCGACCACCGCCGGCCGCACCAGCGTGGCTGGGGCGTCGGGCGGGACCTGCGCCTCGATCAGGTAGCGGCCGGGGGCCAGGTGGCGCATCTGCACCACCCCGTCGCCCAGGCTCCGGCCGTCGGCGTCGAGCAGCCGCACCCGCGCCCGGTCGGGCTCGGCCCGGACGCCGATGCCGATGTCGCTGTCCTTCTCGACCGTGAAGCCGAACAGGGCGGTGCCGCCGGACGCCACGGTGACCGCGTCGCCGACGCCCTCGGCCAGCGGCGCGATCGGCGCCGCCACCAGCTCGATCGAGCCGGACAGCGGCCCGTCCTGCGGCGAGAACAGGCGCAGCAGCGATGCGCCCTGCAGATAGCGGTGGAACTCCGCCCCGGCCGGGAACAGCTCCGGCGCTTCGCCATCGGCCGCCAGGATCACCGGCGCGGTGGTGCGGGCGGTCAGCAGCGCAGGCCGTGGCGACCGCAGCTGCAGCGTCATCGCCTCGCCGGACAGCGGCAGGATGCCGGGCAGCGGCGCCTCCTGCAGCTCCGGCTGCGGCCACGGCCCGTATTCGTTGGCCTCCATCCAGGCGGCGACCAGGCCGGCATCGTGGCGCAGCACCACCAGCCCGGGGGCGGTCAGCTGGATCCGGCGGCCGCTGGCGACGCGCCCGTCGCGGCCGATCACGGTGGCCTCGGCGGCGCCGGCCACGATCAGCCGGTGGCCCGGGCCGGTGCCGTCCGGCAGCGCCAGCAGCACGGTGCCCTCGGCGCCGAAGAAGCGCTTCATCACCCGGTCGGTGGCGAGCGCCGGGGTGGGGGAGGGGTCGGGGATCTGCGCCAGCGAGACGGGGGCGGGTCGGCTGCCGGTGTTGACCAGCAGCAGGTCGGTCCAGACGCCGTCGAGCGACCAGCTGGCGGGCGCGTCGCCCGCCCAGGCGGTCTCGGCATCGGTGCCGCGCCAGGCGGCGATGGCGGCGACACCGGCCGGCAGGTCCAGCCGCAGCCGCTTCGCCCCCGCGGGCAGGGTCACCGGCAGGGCGCTGCCCGGGGCCAGCGTGTCGCACAGCTCGGCATCGGCACGGCGCTCGGCGGCGAGGGTGAGGTCCAGGCCGGTCAGCTCCAGCCGCAGGGCGCCGGCCCCGGCCGCGTTGCGGATGGTCAGCGGCGCCGCGGCCGCGGCCAGAGCGAAGGCCTCGCCCGGCGCCACGCCCATGCCGAGGCCGGCGTCGAGCCCGGGCTGGCCGTCGCCAGAGCGCGCCAGCCAGGCCCGCAGCCGGCCGTGCTGCGCTGGGGCCGCCGGCAGCGTCGCGGTCTCGCCGGCGGCGAGGTCCAGCGCAGTCGCGCGGGACGGGTCGGTGGCCAGCGGCGCCAGAATCGGCTTCGCCGGCTGGGCGGTTCGGCCGAGCAGCCACAGCCGGTCGGATTGCGGCGCGACCACGGGCGCGGTCAGCGGCCGCAGCGCCCGGCCGGGGGCGGAGCCCTGCCACAGCCCGCCATCGAGATCGGCACCGTCGATCCGCTCCAGACCGGCGCCGGGGGCGGCGACCAGGGCGGTGGCCAGGGTCTGCGGCAGGCCGTCCAGCGGCAGCGGCGCCAGGGCGACCGGGCCGGGCTGCTGCGGCTGGGCGTCGACCAATCGGGCGGCGAAGCGCACCGGTTCGCCGCCGCCATCGACGGTCCAGACCGAGGCGCGCCAGGGTCGAGAGGTGTCGCCATCGGCCGGCACGGCGACGGCGGGGGCCAGGCCGCGGTCGAGCGCCACGCTGGCCCAGGCGCCGTCCGCGCCCTGGCGCTCCAGCGACAGGGTGAGCTCGGCGGAGGAGCCGGCGGCGGCGACCATCAGGCTGCCGGCGGCGGCCGCCGGCATGGCCAGGCGATGCACCGTCGGCCCGATCAGCTCGACCGTGCCGGAGGGCTGGGCCGCGCCTGTGGTGCCGTCCTCGGCCGGCAGCGACAGCCGCAGCTCGGTGGTCGGTCCGGAGCCGTCTTCGGAGTCCTCCGAATAGCTCGACTCGTCCGAGCTGTCGGCCAAGGACGCCGCCTCGACCCGGGCGAGATCCAGGGTGTAGCGGCCGGCCGGCAGGTATTGCGACACGGCGATGTTCCAGTCGCCGTCGCGGTCATCGAAGCGGCCCAGCACCTGGCCCTGGGCGTCGCGCAGCACGGCCTTGATGTCGATGCCGCCGAAGCTGGTCAGGCTGACCACCCGGTCGGCGGCGATGCTGAACGGCACCGTCGCCGGCAGCGAGATCTCGCGCGTCATGCCCGGCTGCAGCTCGTCGGTGTGCAGCGACAGGGTGTAGTCCAGCCGGTCGTTGCGGCCCAGGCTGGTGGCCTCGACCCGGTAGCGCCCGGCCGGCAGCTCGCCGGCGAAGGCGGCGCTGCCGCTGAACCGGGCCACGGTCGCGGCCTCGGGCGTGTCCAGCCGGCGCAGCTCGGCGACCATGCCGTCGCTCAGGCTCAGGCTGGCCTTGGCGGGTCCGGCAAGGGTGAAGTCCCACCGGTCCGGCGTGCGCGGATCGCCGCGTCCCGCCGGCTCGCGCCACTGGAAGGCCTGGTCGGTGTCGAAGGGCAGCGGGTGCGGGCCGTGGCCCTCCAGCGCGATCTCGGGCTCGATCCGGGTCAGGCGGGCGACCACGCGGGTGTCGACCGCCTCGGGCAGGATCATCAGGCGGTAGCGGCCGGCGGCCAGCTCCTGCTCCAGCCCCGACAGGTCGCCGGCGGCCAGCAGCGGCCAGCCCTCGGCATCCTCCAGCCGGGCGGTGAAGCTGCGGTCCAGGCCCAGGATCTCCAGCCGGTACGAGCCGTCAGCCGGGATCTCGATCGGGAACAGGATGCCGCTGCCGGCGGGCAGGGCGGCGCGCACGGTGCCGGCGGGCACCAGCTCGGCGCCGGGCAGCATCGGGGTGGGGCGGGCGGTGATGCCGACCCGGCCGGTGCCGTCCTCGGCCTTTGCGGTCACACGATAGCGCCCCGCCCGCAGATATTGCTGCAGCAGCATGTTCTGGCCGGCGCCATTGGCCGCGGCCTCGCCCAGCGAGGCGACGAAGGGCGTGCCGATCGACCCGCTGGTGCGCAGGCGGCCCAGCGTCTCGACCCGGTAGAGGCCGCCATCGGCGACGGCCAGGGCGAAGCTGCGCTCGGCCTCCCGGTCCAGGTCGAACCAGGCGGGCCTGCCGGCCTGCAGCGCGGTCAGCGGCGGCGGCGGGGTGACGGCGGGGTCCGGCAGCGGCGCCTCGGGTGGCCGCCAGGACAGGATCGTGGTGCGCGGCTTGTCCGGGGCCGGCAGTGTCACGTCGGCCGTGGTGGTGCTGGCATTGACCGGCGCGGGCTTCAGCTCGGTGGTCCCCGCCCCGACCTCGGTCTGCAGCAGCGTGCCCTGCGCGGGGTGCTGCAGCGACAGGCCCAGCGGCTCCCCGCCGCCCTGGGTCACGGCCAGCGGCCCGTCGGCGAGGTCGAGCGGCCAGGGCCGGGCTGACAGCGCGGTCCGTGCCTGGGGGCCGCTGTTGGCGATCAGCCGCAGGGTCTGGCCGTCCGCCAGTTCCTGCGGGCCGAAGCCGACCACCGGATCGGCCGGCTGCAGCGGCCGGCTGTCCTGCGGTGCCAGCCCGGGCGGCCCGACGGTGAGATCGAGGATGCCGGTGGCGCCGTCGGCCGGGTCCAGCTTCAACACGTACCAGCCGGCCGCCAGGTCCCAGGAGGGAACGGCGCCGTCGGTGCGGGCGGCCTGCACATCGCCGCTCGGGACGGTGATCGACGGCCGGACGGCCGGGCCGGCGCTGCGCACGGCGATCGGGCCGGGGGCGGTCACCCGCAGCAGCAGCGTGCTGGGGCCGCGCAGGTTGAAGCGCTGGCGCCAGGCCGCGCCCGGGCCGATCTGCGGCGCGTTGCCGGCGACGGTGACGGCCGGCTTGTCCTTCTCGGTGCGGATCAGCGCCAGGGTGGCCGGCAACTCGTCGCCGCCGTAGCCCGCGGTCGGGGCCGCAAGCCACCACGACCCGGCCTCGGAGAGGCTCGTGCCGGCCGGCGATTCGATCGACCGCAGTTGGAAGGCCTGGCCGGCCGCGCCGGTCAGCTCGACCACGCGGTCCCCAGGGGTCTGCGATGCCACCGAAGTGGCCGAGGCCGTCGGTTCGCGGCTCTTCCTGTCGATCGTACCGCCGGACACGACGCCGGTACCGTCCAGCACGCGCAGCCCGGCCGGGGCGGCGGCGGGCAGGGCCAGGCGGAACAGCCGGGCGCTGCCATCGATCCGGTACAGGTCGCGGCCGAACGGCCCGATCGCGCCGCCCACCCAGCCGGCCAGCAGGGCGTCGGAGGCGCCGAAGCGGATGTGGAAGGGCTGGCTGGTGTCGCCGTCGGCCCAGGCCGCGGCCAGGCCGCCATAGGCGGTGACCAGATAGGTGCCGGGCTCAAGGGTGTCTTCGAAGGTGATGTCGGTCATCGGCTGGCCGGCCACCGGCTCGATGGTCCGCATCCGCCCGGTCTGCGGCACCAGGTCGGTGCCGTTCCGCCAGAAGCGCAGATCGGCCAGGCTGCGGCCCGCCGCCTCCACACGCAGGAAGCCCGGCGCCTCGACGGCGACCCAGAAGGAGCGCTGCTGCAGATCGGCCAGCGCCGGGCTCTGCACCACGCCGTCGCGCGGGCGCAGGGCCGGCGCCTCGGCCTCGCGGAAGGGCGCAACCGTCAGCGCGGCCTCGCCTTCGGCCCCCTTGGCGCCGAACAGCCGCAGCTTGTAGGTGCCGACGTCCAGCAGCGCATCCAGCCGGCCGTCGGTGGTGCCGGCGTCGCCCGACGGCTCCAACGGGCCGGTCAGCATGTCGACCAGCTGGATCGCCACGCCACTCTGGCTGCGCACGTGGATCGAGAACCGGCCCGGCTGCAGCACGCGCAGCAGCGTGTCATGCTGCCCGGCGGCGGGAAACTTGTCCTGGTCGACGGTGGCGGCCGCGGCCGGCGGCGCCGCGGGGGCCGCGGCCTGCGCCCCGGCGGGCGGTGCGGCGAGGGCGGCCAGCAGGCCCAGCAGCTTGATCCAACGACGGGCATTCATGGTGTCACCCCCCAGTCCGGATCGTCGGACGGCCTCCGCTGCACCATTGTTTCAACGGGATTCGTGGCATTTCGATGATGCTCGCGGCAATGCTTCCTGGCCCCATGGTGCGGCAGCCTGGCACGCGGCAGGATCGATCCACGCCGCGGCGTGTCGCCGAGATCGTGCCCTGGCGCTTGTGAGAACCGGGAGGTCGATTACTTCCTTGGCTCATCGAGCATCCACGCGATTACCATATCGCGGGACGTCGATTTGCGATGGCGAGGCCATACCAGGTAGAAGTTCGATGGACCCAGAAGCGATCCCTCCAGGGCACGGATCAGGCGGCTTTCGGCCATATCCCGCGCGACGAAATCCCGGTTCGCGAGAACGATGCCTTGGCCTGCGATCGCGGCCTCGATCGCATGTGACGTCTGGCTGAAACTGATCCCCTTGAACGACATCTGGTCGCGCGGTCCGAGATGTCTCTCAATGAACTCCGGCCAGAAGTTATGGGCATCGTGAAGGAGCGTGTACTCCGCAAGGTCCTCCGACGTCCGTGGCGACGGCCGCCCGGCCAGCAGCATGGGGCTGCCGACGGCGATAATCTCCTGTTCGAACAACAGCTCGGTCGCCAAACCAGGCCCGAATGGCGGTCGTCCATATCGGACGGCAAGGTCGACACCGTCCGCCTGGAAACTGGATATGCGATCGGTGGCGAGGACATGCAGGTCGAGATCCGGGTAGCGCGCCGTGAAGTCCGGCAGACGCGGGATCAGCCATTTGGACGCGAATGTCGGGGTGGTGCTGATCGTGAGCCTGACCGGCTGCGGCCTCAGCTCGTTCGTCGCTCTGGCGATGATTTCGAACGCCCGCCGGATATCCGCGATATAGCCTCGCCCCTCGCCCGTCATCGCCAGGGTCCGCGGCAATCGCTCGAACAGCTTGACGCCGAGTTCGGCTTCCAATCCCCGGACCTGCTGCGCGACCGCGCCCTGAGTGACGCCGAGTTCCTCGGCCGCCAGCCTGAAGTTCAGATGGCGCGCGGCGACCTCGAAGGCCTTCAGGGCATTGAGGGAGGGGAGCGTTCCGGGAGAGCTGCTCATCCGATAGTTTTTCTGCTGGCAACTGAAAGCGGAACTGGTTCGTCGTCGTGCAGAAGAGATGTTATTATAATTGGTATGAATAGGCAATTTATCGCGCCTGGCACGAACAGAAAGGACTGAGGATGTCAGTAGAAAAAGTGGCAGTCATCACGGCCGGCGGCAGCGGCATGGGCGCGGCAAGCGCAAGACGTCTAGCCGCCGACGGATACAAGGTGGCCATTCTGTCGTCTTCGGGTAAGGGTGAAGCGCTCGCCGCCGAACTCGCCGGCATCGGCGTCACGGGCTCGAACCAATCCATCGACGATCTCAAGCGCCTGGTCGACGCGACGATGAAGACATGGGGCCGCGTCGATGTCCTGGTGAACAGCGCCGGCCACGGCCCACGCGCTCCGATCATCGAGATCACCGACGAACAGTGGCATGCGGGATTGGACATCTACCTGATGAACGTCATCCGTCCGGTCCGGCTCGTCGCTCCCATCATGCAGAAGCAAAAATCCGGCGCGATCATCAATATTTCCACAGCTTGGGCCTTCGAGCCGTCGGCCATGTTCCCGACATCGGCTGTGTTCCGGGCGGGGCTTGCCGCCTATACGAAGATCTTCGCCGACACCTATGCCGCGGACAATGTTCGCATGAACAACGTCCTGCCCGGTTGGATCGACAGCCTGCCGGAGACGGATGAGCGCCGCGTCGCCGTGCCGATGAAGCGCTACGGCACAAGCGCCGAAATCGCCTCGACCGTCGCCTTTCTGGCTTCGGAAGGGGCGGGCTACATCACCGGCCAGAACCTCAAGGTCGATGGCGGCCTGACCCGGTCGGTGTGATCTCGTGAAGACGCTCGCCTCTATCGCCCGGCACGAGGCTGCTCAGGGCAGGAACGACGCGTCCTCGCGCAGCTCGATCGCCGTGGGCCCGTCGGCGGCGAAGGCCTCGGCATCGGATACCCGCAGAGCTGGCTGGCCTATCTCTTCATCTCGCACGACATGGCCGTGGTCGAGCGCATCAGCCACCGCGTCGCGGTGATGCATCTGGGGGAGATCGTCGAGATCGGGCCGCGGGCGGCGGTGTTCGAGAACCCGCAGCCCCCCTATACCAAGAGGCTGATGGACCATGTGCTGCTGCGGTAGGAAAGCCTCGCTTTACAGGCGTTCCGCCCTGGCCTTCAGCACGCGATAGACGAAGCCGCGCAGGGTCTTCAGGTGGGCCAGCCAGGAGGATGGCAGAGGCATCGCAGATCTCCCCGATCAGGCGCCGTGGCGGCGCGGATGGAAGGGCAAGGTCGCGGCATCGCTGTGGCTGCCGTGGTGGACCTGCGGCACCGGCGTGATGGGCGCGGGCCTCCGGCGGGTGAGGTCGAGGTCGTAGGTCACCCGGGCGCCGTAGCGGCCGGGCGCCTGCGGGTCGTGGCGCAGCTTGTCGAAGGCGAGGAGTCGGGTGCCGAGCCCGAACGCCTCCTTCAGGTCGTGGGTGACCATGACCACGGTCATGCCGAGCTGCCGCCACAGCGGCGTCAGCAGCGCGTGCATCTGCAACCGCGTGCCGGGGTCGAGCGCGCCGAACGGCTCGTCCAGCAGCAGCACCTTCGGCCGTTTGGCCAGGGCCTGGGCGATCGCCAGGCGCTGCTGCATGCCGCCGGACAGGGCGCTCGGGTGCTTGTCGCGATGGGCGGCCAGGCCGACCGCGTCCAGCAGCGCCTCGCTCTCCTCGACCGCGCGGCGGCGGGCCGCGCCGAACAGCCGGCCCAGCACCGGGCTGGCGGCGAATTCGAAGCCGGCCAGGACATTGCCCAGCACGGTCAGATGGGGGAACACGGAATAGCGCTGGAAGACGATGCCGCGGTCCGGCCCCGGCTCGTCCGGCAGGGGCGTGCCGTCGAGCAGCAGCCGGCCGCGGCTCGGCCGCTCCTGGCCCAGCAGCAGGCGCAGGAAGGTGCTCTTGCCGCAGCCGGACGGGCCGACGATGGTGACGAAGGCGCCCGACGCGATGTCGAGGTTGATCGCCTCCAGCACGATTTGGTCGCCATATTCGACCCAGAGGTCGCGGACGGCGATCGCGCTCATCGCCGGCCCTCGTCATAGGCCCAGGCGAAGGCGCCGCGGGCGAGGCGGGCCAGCGCCAGGTCCACCAGGAAGGCCAGCAGCGTGATCCAGGCAACATAGGGCAGGATCACGTCCATCGCCAGGTAGCGGCGGACCAGGAAGATGCGATAGCCGAGGCCGCTGTCGGCCGCGATCGCCTCGGACGAGATCAGGAACAGGAAGGCGGGGCCGAGCGACAGGCGCAGCGCCTCGATCAGCCGCGGCAGGATCTGTGGCAGCACCACCCGCAGCACCGTCTGCCAGGTCGAGGCGCCCAGCGTCTGCGCCTTGATCAGCTGCTCGCGCGGGATGGCGCCGACGCTCAGCGCCAGGTCGCGCACCAGGAACGGGGCGATGCCGATCACGATCAGCACCACCTTGGACAGCTCGCCCAGGCCGAAGACGATGAACAGGATCGGCAGCAGCGCCATCGGCGGGATCATCGACACGACCGCGACCACCGGCCCCAGCGTCGCATCGGCCAGCGGCAGGATGCCGAGCGCGGTGCCGAGGGCGAGGCCGATCAGAGTGGCGACGGCGAGGCCGAGCACCAGGCGCTGCAGGCTGGCGGCGGTGTCGGCGACGAGCGTGATCTCGCCGGTGCGGCGGTCGGGCTCGGTCGCCAGCCGGGTGGCGGTGTCGGCCATCTCGGCGACCGGCGGCAGCAGCTTGTCGCCCGGGTTGGCGGCGCGGCGCTCCGCCGACCCCAGCACATAGATGCAGGCGAGGATCAGGAAGGGCAGCAGCGCCAGCAGCAGGCGGGTGCCGCGGCCCGGCGCGATGTTCATGGCACGGCGCATGGCAGGGGCTCGGGTCAGAGCTTGCCGTCGGCCGCCAGCGCCATGAAGGACGGATCGAAGCGCAGCTTGACGTTGCCGGCATCGCCCAGCGTCTCGCCCTTGGCGAAGGCGATGCCGACCGCGTCCTTGCTGCGCGCCCCTTCGCCGAGCAGGCCGTGGTCGAAGGAGAAGCTGCGCACCAGGTCCATGGTGCGCATCAGGTCCGGGCTCTGGCTGAACGCCACCGCCGCCTTCGGGTCGGCGAACAGGCGGGTCGCCGCCAGCTGGGCCTCGAAGCCGGCCAGGTCGGTGCCGGACTGCTTCGCCATCGCCTCGCGCGCCGCCCGGCCCTTCTCGCCTGGGTCGGTCACCAGCGCCAGGGTCTCGAACCAGATGCCGACCAGCGCCTTGCCGAAATCGGGGTTGTCCTTCAGCGTCTCGGTGTTGACGCCCATCAGGTCGATGATCTCGCCGGGCACCTTGCTGCTGTCGAACAGCAGCGTGGCGCCGGGCTCGGCCTTCACTTCGGCCAGCAGCGGGTTCCAGGTGACGACGCTGGCCACATCCGGCGACTTGAAGGCGGCGACGATGTCGGCGTCGGAGGTGTTGACCACCTTCACGTCCCGCTCCGACAGCCCGGCGGCGTCCAGCGCCCGGGCCAGCAGGTAATGCGACACCGACAGCTCGACCAGGTTCAGGCTCTCGCCCTTCAGCGCGGCGACGCTGCCGGCGGTCTTGGAGACGATGCCGTCATTGCCGTTCGAGAAGTCGCCGACGATCAGCGCCGTGGTGTCGACCCCGCCCGCCGCCGGGATGGTCAGCGCGTCCATGTTGGTCAGGGTCACGCCGTCGAACTTGCCGGCGGTGAACTGGTTGATCGATTCGACGTAGTCGTTGATCTGCACGACATTGATGGTGATGCCGTATTTGTCGGCCCATTTCTTGACGATGCCGGTCTCGGCCGCATAGGGCCACGGCATCCAGCCGACATAGATGGTCCAGGCGACGTCGAAGCTCTTCTTCGGCGCGGCCTCGGCCTGCGGGGCGGAGAGGGCGACGATCGCGGTGAGAAGAAGGGCGGCAAGCCTTGGCAGCGGCATCGGGAAACTCCTCGCTTAGGCGGCCATCGGCCGGTTTCGCCACAAGGAGGTTCGCCGCGCGTGGGAGGTCGGTCCGCGGCGGCGAACCCGTGCAGTGACCTCCCGGGTTTTTGCCCCGCCGTGTCTTCCGCCCGTCGCCGGGCCGAAGTGCGTCTCTCGGACCAGCATCGCCACGCGACCGGAACCCTAGACGCTCTGCACGATCGGAAACGATGCAAGCCTCATGCCAGCGCCGGCGGCGGCACGGATCCGAGGATATGGTGGTCGTCCGGTGGGAGCGGTGGTGCGATTTTGGCCGTTTGGCTCGATTTTGAGCACGAAACCTCAGATCGCCGGCCGTCCAGCTAATCCGTCGCGACCTCGAGCCCGGCTTCGGATGCCCATTGCGCCCAGGCCCGGCCGACCGAGAGGATGTGCCGGCGCATCGCCTCCTCGGCCGCGGGGCCGTTGCGGTCGCGGATCGCGGCCATCACCACCGCATGCTCCCGCTTCGACGCCGGCGGCCGTTCGGCCAGGCGGAACTGCGCGCTGGTGAAGGGCGCCAGCTTCCGGCGCAGGATCAGCACGGTGTCGGCGAGGAAGGCGTTGTGCGCCCCGGCATAGATCGCCTCGTGGAACTCGCGGTTGACCACGGGGATCACCTCCCGGTCCTCGCGGGCCAGGGCGTCGTCGCAGCGCTGATAGACCTCCTCCAGCCGGTCGCGCTCGACGCCGGACATCTTGATCGCGGCCAGCCGGGCGCAGATCGCCTCGGCCTCGCCCAGCGCCTCGAAGAACTCGCCCATATGGGTCGCGTGCACCCCCGCCACCACCGCGCCCCGATGCGGCCGGACATCGACCAGGCTGAGGCCGCCGAGCTGCTTCAGCGCCTCCCGCACCGGGGTGCGCGAGACGCCGAACTGCTGCGCCAGCGAATGCTCGTCGAGGCGGGTGCCGGTGGGCAGCTCGCCGCTGAGGATCGCACGGGCGAGGTCGCCGGCGATCTGATCGGTGCGGGTACGGGGGCGGTCCATCGACGACATGTTCGCGGCACGAGAAGGAGACTGCTTCTCCAGCCTGCGCGGCCGGTTGACAAGCGGCAAGTGCGATGGACCGCCGCCGATCGTCACGCCGCGGGCGCCGGGCCGACCCGCGCGCCGAGGGCGAGCCAGCTGCGCCAGCCGCCCAGGCTGGTGATCTCCTCGGCCTCGGCGACCGCGAAGGTCTCGCACAGGAAGCCCTTCACGGACGTGCCGTCCGCCAGCGTCACGGTGCCGATCGTCAGCGGCGGCGGGATCTCGGCGACGAAGCTGCCGAAGCCGGCGGTCGACAGCTCCCAGACCTCCACCTCGATGCCGCCGATGCCTGCCTCGTCGCGGATCAGCCCCGGCCGCTGCGGCACCATGCCGGTCAGGTTGTACAGGCGATAGCCGGCGGTGGTCCGGGTCGAGCGGCACAGCCGCGCGCCGCGCCGGGTCAGCTGGTGGTTCAGCGGCTGGCCCGCCAGATGCCCGCCGACCACGGCGATCTGCACCATGTCCTGCGTCGCATCGGCACCCGCCGCCAGCGGCAGGCCGGCGGGGAGATGGCCGGTCGCGCCGATGGCCAGCCCCTGGTCGCGGTGGAACCGGTCCGCCAGCGCGGCCAGCGCGCCGTCGGCGAAGGCCGGCCCGATCAGCGACACGCCGAAGGGCAGCCCGTTCTCCCGGAAGCCGGCCGGCACGGCGATCGCCGACAGGTCCATCAGGTTCACGAAATTGGTGTAGGCGCCGAGATTGCTGTTCAGCCGCACCGGGTCGGCCAGCAGCGCCTCGATCGTGTAGATCGTGCCGGTGGTCGGCAGCAGCAGCATATCCATCTTCGCCCATTCCGCCTCGGCCAGGCGGGTCAGCCGGGCGAGCTCATAGAAGCCCTCGAAGGCGTCGACGGCGCCGAGACCTTCCGCGCCGAGGATGATGCCGCGCACCACCGGGTGGATCGCCTCTGGTTTGGATGTTGCGAAATCGCGGATCGCCGCCAGCCGCTCGGCCACCCAGGGGCCGGAATAGAGCAGCCGGGCGGCATCCCGGAACGGCGCGAAGTCGATGGCGACGCGGGTCCCGCCCAGCGCCTCCAGCCGCGTCGCCGCCGCCTCGAACAGCGCGGCCGCCGCCGTGTCGCCGAAGAACTCCAGCCCGTCGGCCGGCACGCCGAAGCGGAAGCCCTGCGGCCAGGCCCCGGACGCCACGGCCTCGGCGGGCGTGCGGCGGGAGTAGGGATCCTCGGCATCGAAGCCGGCCGCCACCCGCAGCACCGCGAGCGCGTCGCCGCTGGTGCCGGCGAAGATCGAGACGCAGTCCTGGGTCCGGCAGGCGGGCAGCACGCCGCGGGTGCTGATCGCCCCCTTGGTCGGCTTCAGCCCGACGATGCCGTTGAAGGCGGCCGGCACGCGGCCGGAGCCTGCAGTGTCGGTGCCGAGCGCGAAGGAGACCAATCCGGCCGCCACCGCCACGCCCGATCCGGCGCTGGAGCCGCCGGAGACGTAGCGGCTGTCGAACACCGAGCTGCAGATGCCGTAGGGCGACCGGGTGCCGACCAGCCCGGTGGCGAACTGGTCGAGATTGGTCTTGCCGATCAGGATCGCGCCGGCCGCAACCAGCCGCTCCACCACGGTGGCCGAACGCTCCGGCACGAAGGCGAAGTCGGGGCAGCCGGCGGTGGTCGGCAGGCCGGCGACGTCGATGTTGTCCTTGACCGCGAAGGGAATGCCGAACAGCGGCAGGGCCTCGCCGGCCGCGGCCCGGGCCTGCGCCGCGGCGAGCTGCCGCCCGGCTTCCTGGCGCGGCACCAGCGTGATCCAGACCGGCCGTTCGCCGATCTCGGCGATGCGGCCGTAGACGGCGTCGAGCACCGCCTCGGGGGTGAGGTCGCCCGTGGCATAGGCCTTGGCGAGGACGGCGATCTCGAGGCTGGGGTAGGTCATGGGTGTTCCTCTCAGGCCGCGGCGGCCGGCACGATGACGGCGAGGGTCTGGCCCAGCGTCACGGCCTGGCCTTCCGCGCAGCGCAGTTCGGCGAGCACGCCGTCGGTCGGCGCGCGAATGGTGATTTCCATCTTCATCGATTCGACGATCAGCAGCGGATCGCCGGCGCTGACCGGACGGCCGGCCTCGGCCGCCAGCTTCCAGACGCTGCCCGGCACCGGGCTGGGGACGGCCTCACCGCCGGGCGGCAGCGCGGCCTCCACCGTATCGACGACATCGGGCGGCTCCGCGGGGTCGGTGGCATGCCCCGCTTCCACCCAGCGCGCCCGCTCCGCCTCGAAGGCGGCCTGCCGGCGCTGCGTGAAGGCAGCGATCTCCGGCTGGTTCTCCTCCAGGAAGCGCCGGTGGTCGCGCAGCCGGAACACCTCCTCGGTGATCCGAAGCTGCGCCCGGCCCAGAGGCAGGTCGGCGCGGAACCGCATCAGCTCCTCATGGCTGACCGGATGGAAGCGAAGCTGGTCGAAATGGCGCAGCAGCCAGGGCTGTTCGAACTCCCGCGTCGTCCGGTACGGGTTCCACATCTGGCAGGTGCGGCCGACGAACTGGTAGCCGCCCGGCCCCTCCATGCCGTAGACGCAGAGATAGGCGCCGCCGATGCCGACCGCGTTCTCCGGCGTCCAGGTGCGCGCCGGGTTGTACTTGGTGGTCACCAGGCGGTGGCGCGGGTCGACCGGGGTCGCCACCGGCGCGCCGAGATAGACGTCGCCGAGGCCGAGCACCAGGTAGCTGGCGCCGAACACGATCTCGCGCACCGCCTCGATATCGTCCAGCCCGTTGATCCGGCGGATGAACTCGATGTTGCTCGGGCACCAGGGCGCGTCCGGCCGCACCGATTGCATGTATTTGGCGATGGCGAGCTGCGTGGCCTCGTCGTCCCAGGACAGCGGCAGATGGACGATCCGGGTCGGCACCTCCAGCTCCTCGACATCCGGCAGCGTCGCCTCCGCGTCGCGCAGCAGGTCGAGCAGCCGGCGCAGCGGCAGCACGCGGCTGTCGTAATGGATCTGCAGCGAGCGGATGCCGGGCGTCAGGTCGAGGATGCCCGGCAGGGCCAGCTCGCGCAGCCGGCCCTGCAGCGCATGGACCCGGAAGCGCAGGGCCAGGTCCAGCACCGCCTGCCCGTATTCGACCAGCAGGTATTTGTCGCCGGCCCGGCGGTAGACCACCGCCTCGTGCCCGGGCGCCGCCGGCAGGCGCAGCAGCACCGCGCCGTCCGGGCCGGCATCGGCCTCGAAGTGCGCGGCGGGGAGGGCAGGGGACGGCGCCAGGTCGGCGATCGCGGCCTCCTGCGCCGCCTCCAGCGCCGCCGCCTCGGCCGGGGCCAGGCGCCGGAAGCGGACCTTGTCGCCGGGGCGCAGCTGGCCGATCTTCCACAGCTCGGCGGCGACGATCGTCGCCGGGCAGACGAAGCCGCCCAGGCTGGGCCCGTCGGGGCCGAGGATCACCGGCATGTCGCCGGTAAAGTCGACCGTGCCGATGGCATAGGCGTTGTCGTGGATGTTGGACGGGTGCAGCCCGGCCTCGCCGCCGTCCGGCCGCGCCCAGTCCGGCTTCGGGCCGATCAGCCGGACACCGGTGCGGCTGGAATTGTAGTGCACCTGCCAATCCGCGGCGAAGAAGGCGGCGATGTCGGCCTCGGTGAAGAAGTCCGGCGCGCCGTGCGGGCCGGTGAGAACGCCGATCTCCCAGCGCTGCGCATGGGCCGGCACCAGCTCCGCGGGCAACGGCCGCGCCGGCCCGGCTTCGGCGGTGCCGAGATGCAGGACGTCGCCGGCAAGGAGGGCACGGCCGCCATGGCCGCCGAACTTGCCGAGGGTGAAGGTGGACCGGCTGCCGAGATACTCCGGCACGTCGAGCCCGCCGCGCAGCAGCAGATAGGCCCGGCATCCGCCACCAGCGGCGGTGCCGATCCGCAGCGTGGAGCCGGCCGCGACCTCGACCGGGCTCCAGAACGGCACCGGCGCGCCGTCCAGCTCGGCCGGCATAGCGGCGCCGGCGAGGCAGATCACGGCGGCGGCGTTGAACTTGAGGGTCGGGCCGGAAACCGTGATCTCCAGCCCCGCCGCATCGTCCGGATTGCCGAGCACGGTGTTGCCCAGGCGGAAGGCCAGCGGGTCCATCGGGCCGGAGGGCGGCACGCCGATCTCCCAATAGCCGACCCGGCCGGGATGGTCCTGCACCGTGGTCAGCGTGCCCGGCGCCAGCACCTCGACCGTGCGGGCGGCATAGGCGAAGCCTTCGAGCGCACGGGTGGTCATGCCGCCGGCGGCGAAGGCCGGGTCCGCCGCCAGCTGGCGGAGATAGCCGAGATTGGTCTCGATCCCCGCCAGCCGGCAGCGGGCGAGGGCGTCGCGCAGCTTGGCCAGCGCCTCCGCCCGGTCGGCGCCGCGCACGATCAGCTTGGCGACCAGCGGATCGTAGAAGGGCGTCACCTCGGTGCCGCGCTCGACCCAGGTCTCGACCCGGACGCCCTCCGGGAACGCCACCTCGGTCAGCAGGCCGGAGGAGGGGCGGAAGGCGCGGCCCGGATCCTCGGCGTAGAGCCGCACCTGGATCGCCGCGCCGCGGGCCGTGCCGGCCTGGTCGGCGAGGGGCAGCGCCTCGCCCGCGGCCTGGCGCACCATCCATTCGACCAGATCGATGCCGGTCGCCTCCTCGGTGACGCCGTGCTCGACCTGCAGCCGGGTGTTGACCTCGAGGAAATAGGCCTCCTCGGCCACGGTGTCGTAGACGAACTCGACCGTGCCGGCCGACCGGTACTCGACCGCCCGGCCGAGCCGCTCGGCGGCCTCGAACAGTTGCCGGCGCAGGGCGTCGGAGAGGCCGGGGGCCGGCGTCTCCTCGACGATCTTCTGGTTGCGCCGCTGGGCCGAGCAGTCGCGCTCGCCCAGCGCCACCACATGGCCCCGGCCGTCGCCGAAGATCTGCACCTCGATGTGGCGGGCGCTCTCGACGAACTTCTCGAGATAGATCCCGGCTTCCTTGAAGTTGTTACGGGACAGCCGGTGCACCGCCTCGAACATGCCCTCCAGCGCGGCCGGATCGCGGCACAGCTGCATGCCGATACCGCCGCCGCCCGCCGTGCTCTTGATCATCACCGGATAGCCGATGCGCGCCGCTTCCTCGGCGGCATGCGCCGCGTCCCGCAGCAGGCCGCTCCCCGGCGACAGCTTCACGCCGGCCTCTTCGGCCAGGGCCCGGGCCCGGTGCTTCAGGCCGAAGGCCCGCATCTGCTCCGCCGTCGGGCCGATGAAGGCGATCCCCGCCGCCTCGCAGGCCTCGGCGAAGTCCGGGTTCTCCGACAGGAAGCCGTAGCCGGGATGGATCGCCTCGGCGCCGGTGGCGTGGGCGGCGTCCAGGATCCGGCCGATGTCGAGATAGCTCGATGCCGGGGCCGCCGGGCCGATGCAGACCGCCTCGCCCGCCGCCGCGACATGCAGCGACGGGGCGTCGGCCTCGGAATGGACGGCGACCGAGGCGATGCCCATCCGGTCGAGCGTGCGGATGATGCGGCAGGCGATCTCGCCGCGATTGGCGACCAGCACCTTGCCGAACGGGGGACTCCGCATCAGGCCGCGTCCCAGATCAGCACTTCGATCGGGGTCGGGTTGTAGGCGTTGCACGGGTTGTTGAGCTGCGGGCAGTTCGAGATCAGGACGATCACGTCCATCTCGGCCCGCATCTCGACGTATTTGCCCGGCCCGCTGACGCCGTCGGCGAAGGTCAGCCCGCCCTCCGGCGTGACCGGGACGTTCATGAAGAAGTTGATGTTGTGGGTGATGTCGCGCTTGGTCAGGCCGAACTGGTCGTTCTCGGTCACCGCCAGCAGGTAGCTGTCGCGGCAGGCGTGCATGCACTTCTTGTCGAGGGCGTAGCGCACCGTGTTCGATTCCGTCGAGCAGGCGCCGCCCAGCGTGTCGTGCCGCCCGACCGTGTCGGCGACGATCTCCAGCATCGGGTTGCCGTCGGTCGAGATCAGCTTCGTGCCGACGCCGAGATAGACGTTGCGCTGCTCGCGGATGGTGTCGACGGCGCTGTAGCGTTCGGCCGGGTCGTCGGCGCTGTAGAACAGCGTGTCGGCCGCCTGGTTGCCCTCCACATCGACGATGCGGAAGACCTGGCCGCGGCGCACCGGATGCATCCAGTAGGCGCCGGCGGGCACGGTCTCGCGATGGGCGGCGCGATCGGGGCTGAGGGGGCTTTCCTTGATCATCCGTCGCCTCAGCCGCAGAGATGGTGGAAATGGTTGTTGGCGAAGCCGCGCCCGTTCTCGGGGCGGGAGGTGAGGCAGGCATCGTCCGCCGCCACCGGGTCGGCCTTGCCGAAGCGCAGCAGCACCGGCTTGCGCGGATACTCGTTCGCCGGGTTCAGCGGGTGCGGGCAGGTGTGCAGCAGCACCAGCGTGTCCATCTCGAAGCGCAGCGTGACATGGGCGCCGGGTTCGGCCGCGCCGGCATCGAAGACCAGGCTGCCATCCGCTTCGGTCCGCACCCGGCTGAACCAGTTGACGTTGGCGGCCAGGTCGCGGCGCCCGAGGCCGTATTTCGCGCCCTCGACCAGGAAGCTGTCGCGACCGTTCTGGGTCCAGTCGTTGCGGTGATCCTGGTAGGTCTTCACGCCCCAGCGCGCCGCCACCATCGCCCGGGTGCTGTTGCCGCAGACCGTGTCGTGCCAGCCGGCCGTGTCCTCGACGATCGAGCAGAAGATCCGCCCCATGTCGGAATAGAGACAATGCCCCGCGGTCAGCCGGAAGGTGTGCTGGCCCTTCAGCGTGTCGGGCGCGTTGTAGCGCTCCAGCAGGTTGGCCGGGTTGTAGAACAGCATGCCGACATTGGCGCCGCCCTCGATGTCCGCCAGGCGCAGCAGCGTTCCCCGCCCGACGGTGAAGGACCAATGCTTGCCGCCCGGGATCTCCTCCTCGTGCAGCATTTCGCGGATGCTCATGGATGCTCTCCCCTCCGCTCAGGCCGTGGCTTCGTCCTGGAACTCGTTCACCGCCTTGCGCTTGAACGGGTTCTCCTTGTGGATCGGGAAGGTGATCGTCATCTGCCCGGTCTTGATCTTGCGGCGCAGATGCTTGCAGGCATCGACGCTGAAGCCGGCCAGATGGTCGCCGGCGACGATGCGGTTGTAGCGCGCCGGGTTCTCCGGCGAGACGAACTGGGGCAAGGGCTCGACCACCGTGTGGTAGTCGACGGCGAAGAACAGCGGCAGCGAGAAGCGCTCCCGGCCGGTGTTGACCACCCGGTGCTGCGTCGCCTTGAACAGGCCGTTGGTCCAGCCCTCCAGCATGTCGCCGACATTGACGATGAAGGTGCCGGGGATCGGCGGCGCCTCGACCCATTCGTCGGCGGCGTTCATCACCTGCAGCCCCGGCGCCTGCTGGTTCAGGATGGTGAAGCACTCGAAATCCGAATGGGCGCCGATGCCGAGATTGGTGTTGTTCATCGGCAGGTCGTTCGGTGGATAGTGCAGCAGCCGCAGCTGTGACGGCGCCTTGCGTGTGCGCTCGGCGAAGAAGCCGTCCGGCAGGCCGAGGCGCGTCTCGAAGGCCCGGAACAGCCGCTCGCCGACCTCGGTGACCTTCGCGTAATAGTCGAGGATCCCCGCCCGGAACTCCGGAATCCAGTCCGGCCACTGGTTCGGCACCAGCATGACGTTGCCGGCCCGGAAATCGGGGTCGTCCTCGCCGATCTCGATCGACAGGTCGAAGGCGGCGTGCAGCCGCGGCTTCAGGTTGTAGTCGCGCTCGGGCGGGCGCTCGACCAGGGGGTAGAGCTCGGGGTCGCCGTCGTCGTCCTCGGCCGAGACCGGGATCCAGCCGCGCGTCCCCGGCGAATGGCTGACATGGACGTGCTGCTTCTGCTCGATCGGCCCGTGATGGAAGGCGCGGGACAGCGCGTAGGTCTGCTCGATCAGCGCCTCGGGCACGCCGTGGTTGCGGATGTAGAAGAAGCCGACCGTCTCGCAGGCCTGGCCGATCTCGTCGATGGTTCGGCGTCTGGCCTCGTCGTCGTTGCCGGCCAGCGGGCCGATGTCGATGACCGGAATGGCCTTGAAGGGCAGGAGGCGCGCGCCCATCGCGCCGCCGGACGTCTCAATCTCCTTGTCCACCGTGGATATCCTCTCTCGCCGACCGCGCTGTCCGCGGCCGCGCCTCCGCTTCGGCGGACGCGCTTACGATGCCATCGTTCCTGGGGATGGCCGGGACCCGCCATCATCGAAGCAAGGCTCATGCCAGTATGCAATCCTAGGAATTCCGCAGCCTCGGCATGCAACCCGATGCACTGAGTTCATTTTATGATCAGCTTTTTTCCAGGGTTGCTGCGAGTTTGAGCAGATTCGAGGTCGCCAGGATTGCATGCAATCTTGCGGTGGCATCAGGGACTCTGGCCGATGCTCTGCCTTCCGACGCCGTCGGAGCCACTCGTCTGAACATTGGCCCGGGATTTGCTTGACGACTGGGAAACAGGGAGCGGCGCTGCCCCGGCGACCGCGAAGGCAAACGGAGAGGTCGATGAGTGAGACGCACGATCGTGGACCCGCCGGCACGTCGCTGATCGAAACCCGAACCGGGGAGGGGCGGGCCGTCTACCGGCCGAACCGCCGGCGCCTGCTGCGGGATGGCGGGCTTCTCCTCGCGGCCGCCGGCATCGGCATGCCGTCCCTGCGGCCGTCCTGGGCGGCGGAGCGCTCGCTCAAGGTCTCGACCTATGGCGGCTATTTCGAGGAGAGCTTCAACAAATTCGTCTATCCGGCCTTCACCAAGGCCACCGGCATCGCGGTCAATTCGGTGAGCCAGCCCTCGGGCGTGCAGTTCCTGATCCAGCTGGCCGAGGCCAACCGCGCCGGCCTGCCGCCGATGGACCTGTGCACCGCGGCGCAGAGCGAGCGGGTGCGGGGCGATCGCAACAAGATGTGGAAGGCCTACGACACCACACGCATCCCGAACCTCTCCAACCTGCCCGATTTCTACGTCGGCAAGGGCGACAGCGGCGTCTACGGCATCGGTGCGATGGCCTGGTACATGACCTTGATCATCAATCCGGAGGAGCTGCCCGCCGCGCCCGACAGCTGGAGGGTGTTCTGGGATGCGTCGCATCCGAATGCCTGGGGGGTGAGCTCCGGCGGCAACAGCTATCTGTTCGAGATCACCGCCAAGACCTGGTTCGGCGGCACCGAGATCCTGTCGACCAAGGAGGGCATCCTGCAGGTCATCGCCAAGATGGCGGAGCTGAAGCCCCAGGTGAAGCTATGGTGGGAATCGGAAGGCACGATGCAGACCGCCTTCGAGAACGGCGAGGTCATCGGCGGCACCTATTTCCACGACGTCGCCGGCGTGATGGCAAAGAACGGGACGCCGGTGAAATCGATCTTCCCGAAGGAAGGCGGCATGATCGATTTCGGATCCTGGTGCCAGCCCTCGGCCTCGACCAAGGCCGAGGAGGCCTGCGAGTTCATCAACTTCATGTGCTCGCCCGAGGCGCAGGGGCTGATGGCCCGCAATGTCGGCTGCGCGCCGATCATCACCCGCGACAAGACCGACCTGACCGATGCGGAGTTCGCCGCGGTGTCGAGCGAGGTGCCGCCGATCGTCCCGGCGATCGAGACCCGGCTGACGCATCTCGATTTCATGACGGCGGAGTTCACCCGGATGCTGACCGCCAGCTGACCCCGGAGGACCCGCCATGCTCGGCTTAGAGCTTCGCGAGGTCAGCAAGACCTTCGGCGGCATGCGCGCCGTCGACCGGGTCTCCCTCGCGCTCCCCCAGGGCCAGTTCACCTGCTTCCTCGGGCCGTCCGGCTGCGGCAAGACGACCCTGATGCGCATCGTCGCCGGCCTCGAACGGCCCAATGCCGGCACCGTCCTGCTCAACGGCAAGGACATCACCGACCAGCCGGCGCACCGGCGGCAGTTCGGCATGATCTTCCAGTCCCTGGCGCTGTTCCCCCATCTCACGGTGGAGGAGAACATCGCCTACAGCATGCGCCTGCGCGGCTTCGACCGGCGGCAGCGCACCAGCCGCGTCGCCGAGCTGCTCGAGCTGATCCAGCTGCCGGACGTCGGCAAGCGGAACATCGGGCAGCTCTCCGGCGGCCAGCGGCAGCGGGTCGCGATCGCTCGCGCCCTGGCGCAGGAGCCGAGCGTGTTCCTGCTCGACGAGCCGCTGTCGGCGCTCGACGCCAAGCTGCGCGAGGAGATGCAGGTCGAGCTGCGGCTGCTGCAGCAGCGGCTCAAGATCACCACGATCCTGGTCACCCATGACCAGCGCGAGGCCATGACCATGGCCGACCGGATCGTGGTGATGGCCAAGGGCCGGGTGCAGCAGGTCGGCGCGCCGCTCGAGATCTACCGCAATCCGGCAAACCGCTTCGTCGCCGACTTCATCGGCCTCAGCAACCTGCTGGAGGCCGAGATGGTGGCGCCGGACATGGTCAGCTTCGCCAACCGGCCGATCCGGGTGACGCCGCCGCGTGAGGCACCGGTGGCGGGGGCGCGGGTGACGCTGTCGATCCGGCCCGAGGACATCCGCATCGGCCCGGGCGACAACGGTCCCGACGGCAACAGCCTGCCGGCGCGCGTCACCTTCGTGCGCGACGTCGGCGCCAACATCGAGGCCAGGCTGGACTGCGCCGGCCGTCCGGTGGTCGCGGTCACCGCGCCGCGGGACTGGATCGGCGCCGGCCCCAGCGACCAGGTCCGCATCACCCTGCCGCCCGAAGCCTGCAGGATCCTGACGGAATGACCGATTTGGCCGAGAGGATGACGCTCCTCCGCGCGCGGCCCCGCCTGCCATCCGGGCGGCTGGTCGCGCTCCTCGCCTGGCCCGCCCTCGCCATCATCGGCCTCGGTGCCGTTCCGCTGTTCCTGCTGCTGCAGGTCAGTACCGCCCATCGCGAGCCCGGCGGGCTGTGGTCGCCGGGCTTCGAGTGGACCCAGTACGGGCAGGTGTTCGATGCCACCTTCCTGCGCATGCTGGGCTATTCCGCCGTGCTGGCGACGGTGGTCTCGGTCACCGTCGCGGCGATCGGCCTGCCGCTGACCTATCTGGTCACGCGCATGCGGCGGCGCTCGCAGATGGTGTGGCTGGTCGGGCTGCTGACCACCCTGTCGCTGTCGGAGGTGCTGATCTCCTTCGCCTGGCAGGTCATGCTGGCTCGGCGCATCGGCCTGTCCGACCTGCTGGCCGGCCTCGGCCTGCTGGCGGAGGCGCAGTCGCTCTACCCCAGCGCCGGCGCCGTGCTGGCCTGCCTGGTCTATCTGACGCTGCCCTTCTCGGTGCTGCTGCTCTACCCCTCGCTGTCGCGGATCGACCGAGACCTGCTGGAGGCGGCGCGGACCATGGGGGCATCGCCGCTGCGCGGCTTCTTCACCATCATCCTGCCGCTGATGCGGCGGCCGCTGGTGTCCTCGCTGGTCGTGGTCTTCATCTTCACCGTCGGCTCCTATGTGACGCCGCTGGTGCTGGGCAAGCCCGAGCAGTGGACGGTCGGCGTGCTGATCAGCAACACCGTGCTCGGCGCCGGCAACATGCCGCTCGGCGCGGCCCAGGCGGTGATCTTCCTCGGCCTTACCCTTTTGCTCACCGGTGCGACCGCGCTGCTCGGCCGCAGGAAGGGGGACAAGCCATGATGGAACGCCTCGCCCGCCTGCCACGCCTCACCTTCCTGGCCCTGATCGCGGTGTTCATGGCGGCGCCGCTGGTGGTGGTGGCCGGCGTGTCGCTGAACGCCACCCGGCGCATGTCCTTCCCGCCGGAGCGCCTGGGATGGAACTGGTACGAGGCCTTCTTCACCTCCCCGGCCTGGCTGTCGGCGCTGCAATGGTCGCTGCTGATCGCGGCGGCAGCGGCGCTGGTCGCGACCAGCATCGCCGTGCCGGTGGCCTACGGGATCTGGCGCTTCAACTCGCGCTTCTCGAAGCTGCTCTCCGGCCTCGGCACCCTGGCCTTCATGCTGCCGCCGGTCGTGCTCGCCGTCGTGTTCATGATCTTCTGGGGCTTCATCGGCCATGTCGGCCGGGTCGAGAACACGGTGCTGAGCCACGCCGTCGTCCTGCTGGCGCTGCCGCTCGCCACGGTCTCGCTCGGCTTCCAAGGCATCGACCGCAGCCTGATCGAGGTGGCGGAGACGATGGGCGCCACCGACAACTACGTGTTCCGCACGGTGATCGCGCCGATCGTCATGCCCTATGTGCTGTGCGGTGCGCTGTTCGTCTTCGTGCTCAGCATCAACGAGTACATCATCGCCTATATGGTCGCCGGCTTCGCGGTGGAGACATTGCCGATCAAGGTGTTCAACAGCATGCGGCTGGGCTTCGAGCCGACGATGTGCGTCGGCGCGGTGCTGTTCATGCTGCTGGGCGCCGGCACCTTCTGCCTGATCGCGCGGTTCGGCGACCTGCCGAAGCTGCTCGGCGCGGCCAGCCCGCGGGACTGAGGCGATGGTTCCCGACTGGCTCGTCGGCGTCTGGCGCCGCCGCCTGATCGCCTTCCCCGACGGGCGCGAGGACCGGACCACCACGGTGTTCTGGCTGCAGACGCGCTCGACCTTCGCCGATATCCGGCTGCCGCAGGACAGCCTGGCGCTGCCGAAGCTGCCGCGGTCGGCGCTGCCGGCGGAAGCGCTGCCGGTCCTGGCGCGCCAGGACGGCTTCGCCGGGCACACCACGCTCGACGGCGATCTCTGCACCTGGCATCGGTGGATCAGCTACCGCCCGCCCGGCCCGACCCCCGATGCCGGCCGGCTGCGCCTGGAGGCCGGACTGCTGATCGAGGAGGGGGTGCACGCCGTCTATCGCGAGGATTGGGAGCGGCTGGATGACGGCACCGAGGGCACGATGGCCTTCGCCGGCCTCGGCGGCCCGTCGCGGCTGCTGGTGCGCGTCGGCAGCCATTTCATCCGCATCGAGGCGCTGGATCCGGTGTCCTACGAGCCGGGCTGCGCGATCGACTACGGCCGGGTCGCGGCGATGGGGGAGTGGCGGATCGCCCTGTCCACCGAGCCGGACCGCGCCGGTGGCGCCTTTGGGCTGCGGCCGGACGGCGAGGGCGCGGTCGAGAGCGGCACCGGCCTGCGCTGGACGCCGCTTTGACACCAACCCGTCATCCCCGCGAAAGCGGGGATCTCGTCACGCTTTGACCGGAAAGAGATTCCCGCTTTCGCGGGAATGACGGCAAAGGGATGGGGCTGCTGTTCCGGAGAAGTCCCGCTTGCGGGGAGGTAACCCATTGCTGCGCCAGCAGAAACGCGATCCCTATAGCCTTATCGGCCGATCTTGTTCATGCTATGTTCTATGGACAAGGCGCAGACCGATCCGGTTTCGGAGGCCCCGGCCGCTCCCCAGGAGGAGCGGGTGGCGCGGCATCTGCGCATGCTCGCCCGGGCGGCCGACATCCACATGGAGATCATGGAGGCGACCCGCACCGAGGCGGTCGAGACGCCGCAGCCCGGTGTCGACTATCCCCAGCGGATCGCCGTCATCGCCCGCTCCCTGCGGCTGACCCTGCTCTTGGAGGACAAGTTCGCCGGCCAGCGCGACGAGCGGCGCAAGGCTGCGGCGAAGCGGGAGGCGGCCCAGGAGGACTGGCACGCGCTGCGGGTGAAGCTGGCGATGCTGGCGGCGGCCTACGAATCGTCCGAGGACGGTGAGGAGGTGCAACGCCGCGCCACCGAGGTGTGCGAGCGGGTGGAGCGGCCGGAGGTGGTCGAGCTGATCGAAGCCAGCCGGGTCGAGGTCGCGGTGGCGGCGTTGTGCCGGCGCTGGGGCTACCCGCCGCAGGTGGAGCGCTGGCTCGAAATGGCCGACGAGGCCATGGAGGAGCTCGGCTTCCTGCCGTCGAAGGACGGCGAGGACGACGAGGATCCGCCCGAGCCCCGCTCCGCCGCTCCCGGCCGCCGCAAGCCGCAGCCGCCGGACACGGGATAGCCGCGTAGGTTGGGTTCGCCTTGGGCGAACCCAACACCCGACCGCCGTCGCGGCCCCCGATCCCGTTGGGTTCGCTGCCGCGAACCCAACCTACGAAGTCGCATCGCCGCAGCCTTCCACACTCCCCCTCCCCTTGCGGGAGGGGGTTGGGGGAGGGGTCTGCGCGCGTCCGCGCGCGAATGCGCAGAGAACAGCCTTCGCCGTCATTGCCGAAACGTCGGAGTTCAGGCCGGCCTTGATGGCGAAACCCCCTCCCCCTGCCCCCTCCCGCGAGGGGAGGGGGAGAGTAGAAGGGATGGATTGGCTCGAACGGCGGTATCCTGAAGAGGTCCCGCCCTCGCGGGAGAGGCTGGAGGCGCTTGCGCCTCCGGAGAGGGTGTCGAAGCCGAGATCTCATCGGCATAAGCCCGCACTGTCACGCCGCCTGGCGCAGGGCGAAGGCGTCGATGATCTCGGCCGAGGAGCGGCGGGCGCCGGTCTGGAGGTACTCCATCGCCCGCAGGGCGGCGTCATGGGCCGCGATGCTCGATCCGGCGACGCAGTCCTCGACCACGCGGCAGAAATAGTCGCCCTGGTGGCCGTCGACGAAGGTGTAGTGGACGCAGACATCGGTGAAGCCGCCGACCAGGATCAGCGTCTCGGCCTTCAGCGCCTTCAGCAGGATCTCGAGATCGGTGCCGTAGAAGGCCGAATAGCGCCGCTTCGGCACCGTGTAGTCGGTCGGCAGGATGCCCATCTCCTCGACCGCGAGCGGCGTGGACGGATCGCCGTCCAGGCAATGGATGCCTTCGCTGCCGTCGAGCTCGCGGCCGTAGTCGATCCGGTCGCTGCGGTGGATCTCCTGGATGAAGACGATCGGCACGCCGGCGGCGCGCGCCGCATCCACCACCGTGCGGGCGCGGCGGCAGCGCGCCTCGGAATCGGGCATGTGCTCCAGCATCGACTCCGGCCGCCTCGGCATGAAGCTGCCCTTCTGGATGTCGACGACCAGCAGCACCGGCCTGCCGACGATCATGTCCCTGGGTTTCTTCGCCATCCCTGCCTCCTGTCGATGCCGTGCCAGCATCGCCGGGGCGCGCCGCCGGACAAATGACGCCTGCGGCAACATCGCTTGCGGCCGCGGGCAAGCGACGGGGCTAGGCGTCCGGGCGCGATGCCCGTGACGTCCAGGCATCGAGCTGGGCCAGGAAGGCGGCGAGGACCGGCGAGCCGGGGCCGCGGCGGGTGACCAGCTCGACATCCGAATGGAAGGCGAAGTCGTCTTCCAGCAGCCGGACGAAGCGCCTCCGCGACGACATCGCCGCGGCGTAATGGTCGGGCAGATAGCCGATGAAGCAGTCGGTGCCGATCAGGATCGCGGCCGCCTCCATGTGATCGACCAGGGCCGTCCGGCGAAAGGCGGGGCCGGTCCGCAGCCGGCCGATCTCGCTGACCGCGGTATAGCCGACGAAGTCGCAGTCCGCGAGATGCTCGACCCGGATCGCGGCGCCGTGGCGGCGGACCAGCGGGTGCTCGGCGCTGCAGTA
Source organism: Inquilinus sp. OTU3971 (assembly GCF_038440215.1). NCBI lineage: Bacteria > Pseudomonadati > Pseudomonadota > Alphaproteobacteria > Rhodospirillales > Rhodospirillaceae > Inquilinus > Inquilinus sp. OTU3971. The sequence goes on from NZ_JASATH010000004.1 coordinate 37,024, forward strand.
GAGATGGCTGGTCTCGCGATAGAGGAAACGGTGGCTCAGCGGCCGGATGCGGCGCCGGCCGATGACCAGGCCGGCATCGAGGCTGCCGTCGATGACCGCCTGCTCGATCAGGTTCGATGTCCGGACCGTCAGGTTGATCTGGACCTCGGGGTGCCGCGTCTTGAACGTCTTCAGCAGAGCGGGGATCCGAAAGGCCTCATCGGTGATCAGGGTGTCGACGACGCCGATGGTGATCGCGCCGGACAGCTCGGCATGCAGGGCGCGGATGCCGAGCTCGAAGCGCTCCAGATCGGCGAGCAGTTGCAGGCTCGCCGCCTGGACCTGCTGGCCGTCCTTGGTCAGGGCGAAGCCGGACCGGCCGCGGCGGCAGAGGCGAAGGCCGAGCCTGACCTCCAGGTCCTTGATCGCCCGGCTGATCGCCGGAAGGCCCATCTGCAGCTCGGATTCGGCGGTCGAGAAGCCGCCACGCTCGGCGACCGTGCAGAAGATCCTCAGCAGCCGGAGATCCCCGTCGCCGATCCTGGCGGTGAACCCGCGATGCGGTGTGGCCATGCGTGCCGCTCCCAGCCTGCTTCGGGGTGAGCGGCGTTTGCCGACGCTCCGATCAGTCCTTGCCCTTCGATCGAAGGGGACGGCATGCAACTTCGATGCCGCGCCGGGTCACGGCGGCTCCTGTGCCGGTCGCAGGCGATCGGACCCTGGCCCGGTCGGTCGCCCAGGGCCGAGCGTGCGGCATGCTCGACATGCTCGATCGCCGCCCGGCGCGCCTCCGTGGCAGCACCAGCCAAGCGCACGCTGACATGACGCGCTCGACCGATCTTGCGGTTCTGTCACGTGTCGCCGAACACCTTCGTTCGTGCCCGTCAGCAGGCCGCGACGGCAAAAAGGGGGCAGATCATGGTCTCGGTCGATCACGTCCCGCTCCGGAGCCGGCGCGCAGGAACAGGCTCAGCGCCTCGCGCGCCGCCCCGGCATTGTCGAGCAGGATGAGTCCGGCCCGACGATCCGGTCGTCACGGCTGATCCGGATCAGCCGCTGCCCGTTGTCGAGGCACTGGACGTCCGGTTCCGGATGACGGCCGAACGACCGCTTCCGGCGTGGTGCAACCCGTCGTCTGCGGTCCCTTCCCATAAATACCTATTAGATTGACGTCCGACGGCTTTATGAGATTATTATTGATAATTCTTGATAGTTAGATCGAAAGAAAACGTCGCAATCTGGCGACTTGCTCCAGGGAGCCAATAGACCCTTCAGGAGAGACGCTGAGACCCTTCGTCAACCAGGGGGTATCGGGTGGGTTATGCCGCTCTCGCCAGATTGGCTGGACGGACGGCTCTTGATGGGCTGTCCGTGGGGGTGCTTGTCCTGGCGGCTTCGATCCCGGTCGCCCGGGCCGAAACCGTCGAAATCCGTCTCGAGCCGAACCAGAGCATCCGGCAGATCTCGGAACGCTATCTGGGCGACCCTGATCTCTGGCCTGAAATCCTCAAGGCCAGCAATCTGGCGTCGGTTGCCCAGCTCTCGCCCGGCCAGCCGCTGCGGGTGCCGGTGGATCTCGTCGCCGCCGCCATGCGCGCCCTCGAGCGCTGTGCCGACCAGATCAGGGCGGCGAACCTCGCCGGCGCCCAGCTGTTCGCGCCGGACGAGATCGGCAGGGCCGTCGATCTCTACGACCGGGCGCTCGGCCGTCGCGTCGAGCGCGCCTGGGGCGACGCCAAGGACCTCGCCCTCGAATCCCACTCGGAGGCGACGAAGGCCCTCGTCCTCTCGGAAGAGCGGCGCGACGAGGCGGCCGAGGCGCTGCTGAGCGACAGGAACGGACGGGTCGAGGCCCAGAAGCCGAAGGATCTGGCGTGGAACGACGCTCAGCTCCGCGCCGTGCTGGTGGAAGAGGAAAAGGTCCGTACCCTGTCGGACTCGACGGCGCAACTGACCTTCCGGGATGCCAGCCGGCTCAGGCTCAACGCCAATTCGAACGCCATCATCCAGGAGATGCGCTACGACCCGCTGACCCGGCACGAGGAGGCGAAGGTCAGCCTGGTCGAGGGCGACTTCTACGCCCTGCTCGGCAGCGAGAGCGAGCGCACCAGCTTCGCCGTCGACATCCCGGAGGCGAAGGCCCGCATCGAGTCCGGCGACTTCTGGGTCAGCAGCGACGCGTCCGGCGCCAGGTTCACCAATTACGACGATCGTCCCGTCGCCGTCGCGGCCAGCGGCGAGACGGTGGTGCTCGGGCGGAACGAGGGGCTCGTCCTCTCCACCAAGGGCAAAGCCGGCGAGAAGCGCGCCGTTCTCGGCGCTCCCCGTCTTTCCGCGCCGGCGAATGACGGCGTCGCCTACAACAGCGCGGCCGAGCTCGCCTGGGCCGGACCCGAGGGTGCCGGAGGCTACTGGCTCGAGATCGGTGCCGACCAGTCGTTCGACACCATGCTGGTGTCCGAGTTCGGCCTGCAGAAGCCCGCCTTCCACGCCGAGCAGCTGCCGCCCGGCGAATATTATTGGCGGGTCTCGGCTCTCGACGCCTTCGGCCTGCCCGGCGAGCGCAGCGCCCCCTGGCGCTTTACCGTGGTGATCGACAGGGTCGCGCCCTTCCTGAGGATCGAGGCGCCGGGCGAGGGAGCAATCGAGCGCGACGCCGCGATCGAGATCCGGGGCGAGACGGAGCCGGGGGCCGCCGTCTCCGTGAACGGCCATCCGGTCGAGGTCAACGCCCTCGGACGGTTCGCCGGGCCGCTGGCGGCCAGCGAGGGGGAAAACCGCCTCGAGATCGTCGCGACCGACCCCGCCGGCAATGTCACGCGCGTGCTGCGCAGCTTCAGCCACATGCCGGACCGGTCGGAGCCCGTCGTGCTGGACGCGTCGGTTCCCCGGGATCCGGCGGGCCGGGTGCTGGCGGCCGGCGACACCGTGTCCCTCGCCGGCCGCACGAAGCCGGACTCGCGGATCGATGTCGTCGGGGCCGACGGCGGCCTGCGCGGATCGGCCGCCAGCGACCCGGCCGGCCGCTTCGCCCTCAACATCGCGCTCGGCGCCGACGAGGACGCGCTCTCGGTCGTCGTCACCGCCCCGTCGGGCTTCCGCACCGCCCAGAGGCTCGACATCGTGGTCGACCGCGAGCGGCCGACCATCACACTTTCGGAGGAGTTGCCCCGGCTCACCGCCTCTGGAACCGTGTTCGTCAAAGGGCAGGTCGCCAAGGCCGGCGCGACGCTCCTCCTCAACGGCGGCGAGATCATGCTGAAGGACGGCGCCTTCGACGAGATCGTCAGCCTGCGCGCCGGCGACAACCCGATCGAGCTCGTCGCCTCCGACGGGCTCGGCAACACCGACGTCGCCCGGTTCACGGTCACGCTCGACGAGGATCCGCCCCGGCTGGTCGCGGCCAAGCTCACGCCCGAAACCGGCGATGCCGGGTCCTTCGCGGCTCTCGAGGTCCGCGCCTCCGACGCCTCGGGGCTCGCGGCGACGGCGCTTGCGACGGTGGGGTATGGGGCGGAGGCGGCCGACGGCGTGCTCCGGTTCAATCGCGCCACGCAGACCTATCAGGGCTCGATCCCGGTCCCGCGCGGAGGGCTGAAATCGGCGGCGGTCAGGCAGGTGGAGCTCACGGATGCCGCCGGCAACCGGCAGTCATACCGCATGGATTGAGCGGGAGATCATCGAGGGAAGGCTTGGGCGGGGGCGATGGGCAAGACGGCAGGACACCCGAGGACAACAGCGTTCGGCATCGCCCTGGCTGTGCTGGCGGGGGCATGGGCGTCGCCGGTGCAGGCCGACGAGAGGCCGGCCCTGATCACCTTCGGCCGGGATGCGCCCACCCGGGAAGGCGATTTCTACCGTGAGCAGACGATCTATGTCAGCGTGCCGGAGGGCTCGACCGAGCGGCTGTGGATCAATGTGTTCGATCCCGGGATCGGCCCGGAATTCGACCAGACGATGGGGCCGGCCGGGGCGAACCGGACCCGCTACGCGGTGTTCGGCGGCGCCGGCGCGTTCTGGGTTCCCCCGCTGGTTCCCGCCGTGCCATCGCCCGAGCAGTCGGCTGCGGGCACGTTGATCACGGAGAAGGTCTTCGGCGCGGAGCCGGAGGCGATCGGCCAATGGCGGAATGTGGCCGTCGTCGATCCGCGCCAGGGCGACGCCGTCGACGGGCGGCGGATCTTCCGCCTGCTGGTGCAGGGCCTCGAGGGGGCCGCCGGCAACGTCTACGACGTCGCGGTGAGCGCCCGCGAGACCCGGCAGGTAAACCCCGAGGGGCTGGAGGTCTTCGCGTACCGGCCGGTCGTCCGCGTCCCCGATCAGAGATCCTTCGCGCAGCTGCGGTTTCGCCCGCCCGCAGGGGCCGACCGGCTGGTCGTCCATGGCTTCGATCTGGCCCATGGGACCGTGCAGCTGACGACCGACTTCTCCTCGGTTCCGCTCAATGCGTCCGGCCAGGACGAGTGGCGGACGACCGAGGTCTCTCCCGTCCCGGGCACGGAGGGGGCGGAGGCCGCTCTCGACTTCGGCCGCGGCGTGGAGATGCCGAACGACGCCACCTTCATGATCGCCGATGCCGCGGGCGCGCCGGTGCGGTTCGAACTCCCGGTGAAGCTGTGGCCGGCGCTCGTCCGGCCGAAGCCGGCGGTCGACCGGGTCGATCTCGCGGCCTGCGGGTCGGTCTCGTTCAACGCCGGCAGGTCCGTCGATCCGAAGGGCGGTCAGCTGGCCTATCGCTGGGACTTCGGCGACGGCTCCTCCGCCGACGGTCCGCTGGTTCGTCACGACTACACGGCGCCGGGCCGGTACCGGGCCCGTCTGGAGATCCTCGGCTCCTCCGCCAGGATCGGTGACGGGGCCGCAACCGATCTCCAGGTCGACGTGCAGGTGCCCCCGGAAGCCCGCATCGCGTCCCCCGTATCCGCAGCGACGGGCGCCGAGGTCACGTTCGACGGCAGTGGGTCGGTGGCCGGCAGGCTGCCGATCCGGCGCCTGACCTGGCACTTCAACGACGGAACCACGCTCGCCGGCGCCAAGGTCAGCCGGCGCTTCGACAAGCCGGGCCAGTACCTCGCCAGCCTGACGGTCGATGACGGCTCCCGCGAGCCCTGCGGCGCCGACACCGTGGAAGCCTCGATCGTCGTCAACACGACGCCGGTCGCCGTTGTCGGCCCCGGCCGCCGCGTCTCGGTGGGCGAGAGCATTGCCTTCGACGCCCGCCGGTCCTTCGATTCCGACGGCCGGATCACCGCGGTCGCGTGGGATTTCGGCGACGGCACGCGGAGCATGGCCGCAGAGCCGCCCCATGCCTATGACAAGCCCGGCACCTATACCGTCACGCTGACCGTCGCGGACGATGCCGGCCTGCCCAACTCGACGGCATCGGCCACGGCCACGATCGTCGTCAACGCCCCGCCGCTGTCCGTCGCCGGTCCCGACCGGACGGCGGCCGTCGGCGAGCCGCTGGCGTTCGACGGCTCCGCCTCCAGCGACCCGGACGGCCGCCTGTTGGCCTGGGACTGGGATTTCGGGGACGGCCGCGGGGGGAGCGGGGAACAAACGACCTACGCCTTCAGCCAGCCCGGCCTCTATCGGGTGAAGCTCACCGTGCGGGACGATTCCGGCACCGATTCCGCGACCAATGAAAGCACGCTCAGCGTGCGGGTGAACCATCCCCCGGTCGCGCTGGCCGGCGCCGATCAGTTGGTCACCGCCAGCGCCGTGACCTTCGACGGCACCGCCTCCACCGATGCGGACGATGCGATCGAGGAATATGCCTGGGATTTCGGGGACGGCAGCACCGGCACCGGGCCCAGGCCGACCCATGTCTACGAGACCCATGGCCTCTATCAGGTCCGCCTGACGGTGACCGACCGGTCGGGAACGAAATTGAACGCGGCGACCGACAGCCTGACCGTGGTGGTCAATGCCCGGCCGGTCGCCGATGCCGGGCCCGACCGGATCGTCGCGCCCGGGGAAAAGGTGGTGTTCGACGGTAGCCGCTCGCTCGACCAGGACGGCGACATCACCGACTATCGCTGGGACTTTCGCGACGGCAGCGTGGCGAGAGGCCGGGTCGCGTCGCACAGCTTCGCCCGGCCGGGGATCTATGATGTCAGGCTGGCGGTGGCCGACGACAGCGGCGATGCCGACGCCGTCGACTACAAGGAGGCCAGGATCACCGTCAACGCCGCGCCGGTCGCCGACCCGGGCGCCGACCGCATCGCCGCGCCGGGCGATGTGGTCAGGCTGAGCGCCGTGAATTCCTATGATCCGGACGGCCGCATCGTCAGCTATCGCTGGGATTTCAGCGACAGCGGCAAGCCGGCGTCCACCGCGCAGATCGAACGGACATTCACCGAGCCCGGGCTCTACACCGCCCGCCTCACCGTGGCCGACGACAGCGGCGCGTCCAACGGCTTCGACTCCCGCGAGGTCGAGATCGCGATCAACCACGCGCCGGTCGCCGACCCTGGCGCCGACGTGGTGACCGAAAGCCTGGTCGTCTCCTTCGACGGCACCGCCTCGGTCGATCCGGACGGGGATGCCCTGAGCTATCGCTGGGATTTCGGCGACGGCGCCTCCGCCATCGGCGCGACGGTGCAGCACACCTATGCGGGTGGCGGCACCTACCCGATCATCCTCGTCGTCGATGACGGCAAGGGCTTCCGGAACTCGGTCGATCAGGCCGCCAGGTCCCTGGTCATCCACAAGCCGCCGATCGCGAATGCCGGCGGCAATCGTGAGGTCTGCACCGGCGACGTGATCACCTTCGACGGATCGAAATCCGTCGATCCGCAGGGCGGTGCGCTGCGCTACACCTGGGATTTCGGCGACGGAACCAGCTCCGGCATCGTCAACCCGACCAAGACCTATCGCAGCGAAGGGGTCTACCCGGTCACCCTGTCGGTGAAGGACAGCGCCAACCTGTCGAACAGCGACGATGTCGACCGGGTGTCGGTCAAGGTCGATCAGGGGCCCTTTGCCGATGCCGGCCCGGATATCGAAGCCTGCGCGATGTCGCCGATCGATTTCGACGCCTCGCGCTCCTTCGATCCGAACGGGACGATCAAGCGCTACGACTGGGATTTCGGCGACGGCAAATCTGCGATCGGCGAGAAGCCGAACCATATCTACGAACGTCCCGGCGATTACCGGGTGTTCCTGAAGATCGAAGGCCAGCGTTTCGGCAAATGCGATCCGCATTCGACCGACGAGATGTCGGTCAGGATCCTGCAGGGACCGGCCGTCAAGATCGACGCCCGGGCGGCGGCGCCGCTCGGCGAGGTCGCCTTCGACGGCTCCGGCTCACAGATGCCGGGCGGCAGGATCACCGGCTGGCATTGGGATTTCGGCGACGGCGGTACCGCCGAGGGTGCGACCGTCAAGCACGTCTTCACCGAACCCGGCCGGAAGAAGGTCACCCTGGCCGTCACGAGCGATTCGACCTCTCCCACCTGCCAGCGGGTGTCCGGCACGCATGTCGTGGACATCAATGCCGCGCCCGTCGCCGTGATCACGGCGCCCGAGACCATTTCCCAGGGCGAGGAACTGCTGCTCGATGCCAGCCGATCGCATGATCCGGACGGGGCGATCGCCGCCTACAGCTGGGACTTCGGGGACGGCGAGACGGCGACGGGGGTCCGGGTCAACCATCGCTTCGGCACCGCCGGTGCCCGCAAGCTGCGCCTGACGGTCGCCGACGAGGCCGGGGTGGAGAATTCGTCCGCGACGGTCGAGCAGATGCTGATCGTGCGCCCGCCGCCCGCGCCCGACATCGGCCTGCCGGCCGCCGTCTGCACCGGCGAGGACGTTCGTCTCGTCGTCGACGCGGCGGCGAAGCCGGAGGGCGGCGGCTGGCGCGACGCGGGCGAGACGAAGGGAGTCCGTACCTTCGTCAGGCGGTTCGAGCATCCGGGCCGCTACGACGTGACGGTCATCCCCGATGATGGCCATGCTTTGGCCGTCAGCCGCCGGCCGCAGACCCGCATCCTTCACGTGAACCGGCCGCCGGTGCCGGTGCCGGGTCCGCAGCGCCTGGTCTGCCCGATGACCGAGGTCGCCTTCGACGGCACGCCGTCCTACGACGACGACGGCCAGATCGTCCGCTATCGGTGGGATTTCGGCGACGGCGAGAGCGCCGAGGAGGCGAAGGTCACCCATGTCTTCGAGCGGCCCGGGACCTATGATGTCGTGCTGACCGTCACCGACGACACGGAGTCGAGCTGCGCCGTCGCCCGCAGGTCGGCGCGGGTCGTGGTCAATGCGCCGCCGATCGCCGATGCCGGGCCGAATTTCGAGGCCTTCGTGGGCGGCGCTGCGGACGCCGTGCTGCTCGACGGCACGCGGTCCAGCGACCCGGACGGCGGTGCGCTGACGCAGGTGTGGCGGATCGGCGACGGCACGGTCGAGACCGGCGAGCGCGTCCGCCACCTGTTCCGGCAGACCGGTGAGATCCCGGTGGCGCTCACGGTCACCGACAGCTCGGGGCTGCCCTGCGGCGTGGCGACCGACGACACCGTCGCCACGGTCCGCCGGCGGTCGCCGCTGCAGGTGACCGGAATGCCTGCGCCCGGATCCCAGGAGTGAGCTCGCTATCCTGGCTCCTGTCGCTGAGCCTTCGCCGCAAGCTGCTGCTGTTCTCGGCGCTGATCGCCGCGCTGCCGCTCCTCTTCGCCGGGCAGTCGCTGATCCGGATCGCCCGCGACGAGATGAAGAGCGCGGCCAATGAACGGCTCGTCACCACCGTCCGCGAGGTGACCGGCCAGATCGACGACATCTATGAGCGTGCCTGGCTGGCTCCCCTCCTGCTGATCCGCAGCGCCATCGACAGCGACAAGATCAGCGTCGGCGAGAAGGTCGCCATCCTCACCCACGGCATCGCCCAGCTGCCGGACATCGTCGCCCTGCAGATCACCCTCGATGGCGGCCGGCTGCCGCTGGTGATCTCGCAGAACCGGTTCAGCACGAAGCTGACCGAGGCGGGCATCCAGCCCTTGAGCGTGCTGCGGGCGGCGCCGGAGGTGATGCTGGCCGCGGCGGCCCCCGATGAAAAGACGGATGCATGGGTCACCGCCATCACTTATGAGCCGAAGACCGAGGCCTGGCTCGCGACCGTCGTCCTGCCGCTCGAGAGCCGGTTCAGCGGCGCGCGCGCCGTGCTCTCGGCGAAGATCGATCTCGGCCGGATCCGGGGCTTCATCATGAGCCAGCCGTTCCGCCAGGTCGGCATGATCACCACGGTCGACGCGGAGGGGCGGAAGCTGTTCGACACTGAGCTGGACGAGTCGGGCCGGGTCAAGCAGCTGGGCCGGCGCGACATCGTCAGCGAGGCGCTGGACGCCCGCGAAGGCAACCGCTCCCGGGCGATCAGCGTCGAGACCTATCTGCGGCCGGACGGAACTCCGATGCTGGGCACCTTCTCCTTCACCCGCAGCTTCGACTGGGCCGTCATCGTCGAGCAGAAGGAGGCGGACGCCTACTACGCCGCCGACATCATGATCGAGAGCCTGTTCTTCTGGGTGATCGGCGGGCTCGCCGTCGCCGTCCTGGGGGCCGCGGTGTTCGCCCATCGCATCAGCCGTCCGATCCTGGCGATCGGCGAGGCGGCGAACGAGGTGGCGAAGGGAAACTATCACGTTCAGGTCAAGACCGTCCGCTCCAGGGACGAGATCGGCGAGCTGGCGAAGCGCATCAACAACATGATCGTGCAGATCAACGAACGCTTCGAGCTGGCCAAGTTCGTGTCCCACGGCACGATGGATGCCATCCAGCATTCGGACGAAACCGGCGTTCACCTGGGCGGAAGCCGCTGCGAAGTCGCGATCCTCTTCGCCGACATCCGTGGCTACACGGCCTTTGCCGAGAGCCGCGACCCGGAGACCGTGGTCGAGACGTTGAATTACTATCTCGCGGCCCAGGCCGACCTGGTGGCCGCCCATAATGGCGACATCGACAAATTCGTCGGCGACCAGGTCATGGCCGTGTTCCAGGGCCCCACCATGGCCGCCGACGCCCTGCGCTGCGCCACGGCCATGCAGAAGCATATGGCCGATGCCTCGGCGGCCAGCCCCGACCGGGACCTCGCGATCGGCATCGGCATCGATATGGGCGAGGTGGTCATGGGCGCGATCGGCGCTCGGGATCGCATGGACTTCACCGTGCTCGGGGATCACGTCAACATTGCCGCCCGCCTGTGCGCGGCCGCCAAGCCGAAGCAGACGCTCGCAACCGTCGCCGTGGTCGAGGCCGCGGCAGGCCTGGACCTGCCGCTCGCATTCCGCGCGCTCGACCCGATCGCTCTCAAGGGCAAGAGCGTACCGCTCAGCGTCTATGACATCCAGCCGGCGAGCCGCGCGGTCGCCTGAAGCGACCGGAGCCCTGCAGCCTGATCCATCCAATGCAGGCGCCTTGGCGCGACCGGCCCGACGGGTCCGCCTGCAGCCGAGTGCGGCTGTCCGGGCAGATGTCGGACCCCGAACACGCAGAGGCATGGCCCGATCCCCTCGAAATGGGGGATCGACGGCCCCTGGCAGCGAGGCGCTAAATAGGCGTGGATGCCGTGGTCCTAGGCGCCATCCAGTCCGACCCGGGGCTATCCCCACCATGCTCCGGGTCGGATTGAATCCCGGCAGTCCCGCTCACAGGTCGCGCTGGGACTCGAGAGCTTCGAATTGCCGGTTCCAACGCCGGAGTTCGCCATATCCGCCATCTGGCATCCTCGCCTGGATGCCGACCCCGCACACAGCCGGCTCCGCGACACCATCATGGCGGTGGGTCGGGGTGCGTATCCGTAAAGGCATGCGATTACGCCGCAGCTTGGAAGCGACAGAAACCGGTTTACTAAACCGGTTTCTGTCGCTAGCGTGGTGGTCGGAGGCAGGATGGCGACCATTCGCGACGTCGCGCGGGAGGCGGGTGTTTCACCGGCCACGGTCTCGCGCTATCTGAACGGCAATATCGAGCTGCCGGCGGAGACCGCCGGGCGGATCGACGCTGCCTCGAAGCGGCTGGACTATCGCCCGAACCTGCTGGCCAAGCGCCTCAGCCTCGGCAGCTCCGAGACCATCGGCCTGGTCACGCCGGAGATCGCCAATCCCTTCTTCGCCGCGCTGGCCGCGGCGGCGGAGGCCGAGGCGCGGCACGCGGGCTTCTCGATCCTCTTGAGCAGCACCGGCGGCGACCTGGAGATGGAGGCCGCCAGCATCGACCGGCTGGCGGCGCGCCATGTCGACGGGCTGCTGGTCCTGACCAACCGTGTCGATGACGGGCGCCTGCGGGACCTGATCGACGGGCGCACCGACGTGGTCGTGCTCGACGAGGACGTGCCCGGCGCCAGGGTCACCCGGATCTTCGTCGAGAACGAGGCCGGCGCCTGCGACGCCACCCGTCACCTGATCGCCGCCGGACATCGCCGCATCGCCCATATCGGCGGCCCGGAGCGGCTGCTGAGCACGGAGGAGCGCTTCGCCGGCTTCGCCCGGGCCATGGCGGAGGCGGGGCTGCCGGTCGAGGATGGGCTGGTCCGCTTCGGCGCCTATGAACGGGATTTCGGGCGCGACGCGACCCGGGCGATCCTCGCCAATGGCCGGCCGACCGCCGTGTTCACCGGCAGCGACTACATCGCCATCGGCGTGCTGGAGGAACTGGCGGCCCATGGCCTGTCGGTGCCCGGCGACCTGTCGCTCGCCAGCTTCGACGACATGCCCTTCGCGGACCTCCTCAGCCCGCCGATCACGACGGTGCGCCAGCCGATCGAGGCGCTCGGCCGGCTCGGCATCCGGACACTGCTGGCGCAGATCCGGGGCGAGGAGACGCCGCCGATCCAACGCCTGCCCACCGAACTGGTGATCCGCAAATCCGTCGGACCGCCGCCGCGGAAGGCCAACACGGCAGGCTGATCGCGAGGCCTGCCGCCGGGAAGAAACGCGACAACAACACCACGCAGAGGAGAGCTTCATGATCCGACTGAACGCACTGATGTCCGCCGCGGCGCTGGCCGGCGCGGCGATGCTGGCCGGCACCGTACAGGCGCAGGCCGAGACCATCGCGCTGGTGACGATCAACCAGCAGGCCCTGTTCTTCAACCAGATCAACCAGGGTGCGCAGAAGGCGGCCGACGCCGCCGGCGCCAAGCTGGTGATCTTCAACGCCAACAACGTGCCCAGCGCCCAGAACGACGCGATCGAGAATTACATCACCCAGAAGGTCGACGGCATCGTGCTGGTGGCGATCGACGTCAACGGCGTGAAGCCGGCGATCACGGCCGCCAAACAGGCCGGCATCCCGGTGATCGCGGTCGACGCCCAGATCCCGGACGGCGACAACGCCGCCTTCGTCGGCGTCGACAACCTCAAGGCCGGGGAGGAGATCGGCAAGCACACCGCCGACTATGTGAAGGCGCAGATGGGCGGCAGCGCCAAGCTCGGCGTGATCGGCGCGCTGAACTCCTTCATCCAGAACCAGCGGCTGGACGGGTTCAAGAAGGCGCTCGCAGCGTCGGGCGTCAAGGTCGACATCGTCGACACGGTCGACGGCCAGAACGTCCAGGACGTCGCCCTGACGGCGTCGGAGAACCTGATGACCGCCAACCCGGCCATGACCGCGCTCTACGCCACCGGCGAGCCGGCGCTGATCGGCGCGGTCTCGGCCGTCACCAGCCAGGGCCGCACCGGCGACATCAAGGTGTTCGGCTGGGACCTGACCGCCCAGGCCATCGCCGGCATCGATGCCGGCTGGGTCGCCGCCGTGGTGCAGCAGGACCCGGCCACCGAGGGCAAGGTCGCGGTCGAGAGCCTGCTGAAGCTGAAGAAGGGCGAGACCGTGCCCGCGATCATCAACGTGCCGGTCACCATCGTCACCAAGGCCAATGTCGACCAGTTCCGCGGCATGTTCAAGTAACCCGCCGAGGCTGCCCCTTCGCCCGGAGGGGCAGCCGCCGACGCAGCGATAGCATGGAGGGACCGTTGGACGAATCCGTCCGCGTCCGCATGAGCGGCATCTGCAAGCGCTACGGCGCGATCCAGACGCTCGAGAATGTCGACCTGACCCTGCGCCGCGGCGAGGTGCTGGGGCTGGTCGGCGACAACGGCGCCGGCAAGTCGACGCTGAGCAAGGTGCTGTCCGGCGCCGTGATCCCGGATGCCGGCACGATCGAGATCGACGGCGCCGCGGTGCGCTTCGACAGCCCCGCCGATGCCCGCCGGCACCATGTCGAGATGGTCTATCAGGACCTGTCGCTGTGCGACACGGTCGACGTCGCCGGCAACCTGTTCCTGGGGCGCGAGCCGCGGCGCGGCATGCTCGGGATGTCCTTCCTCGACAAGGGGCGGATGCATGCCGAGGCGCGGACGATGCTGGACGGGCTGGGCATCCGCATCCCCAACACCTGGCTGAAGGTCGAGAACCTGTCGGGCGGCCAGCGCCAGAGCATCGCCATCGGCCGCGCCGCCTCCTTCGACCCCAAGGTGCTGATCATGGACGAGCCGACGGCGGCGCTGGCCGTCGCCGAGGTCGAGGCGGTGCTGGAACTGATCCGCACGGTCAGCGCCCGCGGCGTCAGCGTCATCCTGATCACCCACCGGCTGCAGGACCTGTTCCTGGTCTGCGACCGCATCCAGGTGATGTATGAGGGCCGCGCCATCGCCGAACGGAACATCGCCGACACCAATATCGAAGAGGTCGTCGACCTGATCGTCGGCCGCAAGTTCACCGCCCGGTCGGCCCGCATGGCCGCGGGCCCGGAGGCGCGGGCATGAGCACGGCGGGGAGCACTGCGATGAGCGAGGAGCGGGCCCATGGCGTCCCTGGCCCGGCCAAGGCCGACCGGCCGCCGGGGCTGCGCCACCAGGTGATGGCCAATGGCGGCGTCGCCAGCATCTTCATCTTCTTCCTGGCCGTCTGCATCCTGTTCGGCCTGGTCACGGACAGCTTCCTGACCGAGGCCAACATCCTGAACATCCTGCGCCAGAGCGCGCCGCTCTTGATCGTCGCCACGGCGATGACCTTCGTCATCACCACCGGCGGCATCGACCTGTCGGTCGGCTCGATGCTCGGCCTGGTCGGCGCCCTGTCGGCGGTGCTGCTTCAGGCCGGCGTGCCCTGGCCGGCGGCCCTGGTCGGGCTGGTCCTGCTCGGCGCCCTGATCGGCGCGGTGCAGGGCTTCTTCATCGCCTATGAGGGCATCCCGGCCTTCATCGTCACCCTGGCCGGACTCGGCATTATCCGCGGCGTCGCCTTGCTGATCACCCAGGGCTATTCGATCCCGGTCGATCCCGGCAGCGCCTTCGTCATCATCGGCCGCGGCTGGGTGGCGGGGCTGCCGCTGCCGGCGATCATCGCGGTCGCGGTGCTGGCGCTCGGCATCCTGATCTTCACCCAGACCCGGTTCGGCCGCTATGTCACAGGCATCGGCGCCAATGCCGAGGCGGTGCGCCGCGCCGGCGTGAACATCCGGCGGGTGACCATGCTGGTCTATGTCCTGTCCGGCGCCGCCGCGGCGCTGGCCGCCGTGGTGATCGCGGCGCGGCTCGGCAGCGGGTCGGCCAATGCCGGGGCGGGGTTCGAGCTCGACGTCATCGCCGCGGTGGTGCTGGGCGGCACCAGCCTGTTCGGCGGCCGCGGCACCATGATCGGCACCGTGCTCGGCGCGCTGACCGTGGCCGTGATCGGCAACGGCCTGATCCTGGCGCATATGTCGCCGTTCCTGACGCCCATCATCACCGGCGTGATCATCCTGATCGCGATCTGGCTCAACTTCCGGATCTTCCGGACCACGACCCGCCGCTGAGGCCCACCATGACGACAGACACCATCGGCGTGCGCTCCGGCCAGGTCATGACCGTGCTGGGACCGATCCCGGTCGAGGCCATGGGCGTGACCCTGATGCACGAGCACATCCTGCTCGACACCTCCAGCTGGTGGCGCCGGCCGTGCTGCGCCAGCCACATCGCCCTGGCCGAGAAGCCGATTGACATCACCATGATCGGCGAGCTGCGGATGAACCCGTTCCTGAACCGGGACAACTGCTTCCTGCTCGACACCGACCTGGCGGTGGAGGAGCTGGGCAAGTTCGCCGAGCTGGGCGGCGCCACCGTGGTCGACCCGACCTGCTTCGGCATCGGCCGCGACCCGGAGGCGCTGCAGCGCATCAGCCGGCGCACCGGGCTGAACATCGTCATGGGCTCCGGCTACTACCTCGGCCAGTCGCACCCCGAGGAGGTGCGGACCATGGATGCCGACACGATCGCCGAGATGATCGTGCGCGACGTTGGCGGGGCGCCGCCGCCGGCGGACGATGACGGGCCGGTGATCCCGGCCGGGCTGATCGGCGAGATCGGCGTCAGCAAGGACTTCACGGCCGAGGAGGAGAAGTCGCTGCGCGGCGCCGCCCGCGCCTCGCGCCGCACCGGCGTGCCGCTGTCGATCCACCTGCCGGGGTGGGAGCGGCTGGCCCATCGCGTGCTGGACGTGGTCGAGGAGGAGGGGGCGGACCTGCGGCACACTGTGCTGTGCCACATGAACCCCAGCCACAACGACCTGCCCTACCAGAGGGCGCTGGCCGACCGCGGCGCCTTCCTGGAATACGACATGATCGGCATGGACTACTACTATGCCGACCAGAAGGCGCAGTCGCCGAGCGACGAGGAGAACGCCCGGGCCATCGTCAGCCTGATCGAATCCGGCCATGAGGACCGGCTGCTGCTGTCGCAGGACGTGTTCCTGAAGATGATGCTGACCCGCTACGGCGGCTTCGGCTACGGCTACATCCTGAAGCATTTCGTGCCGCGGCTGCGCCGGCACGGCATCGATCGCGCCACGATCGACCGGCTGCTGATCGACAATCCGCGGCGCGTCTTCTCCGCCGCCCACAACACCAAGGCCTGACTTATGGCGAAGCACAAGATCCTGCTGGCGGGCGAATCCTGGGTCTCGACCGCGACCCACATCAAGGGGTTCGACCAGTTCCCGACCGTGACCTACCACCAGGGCGCCGAGCCGTTGCTGGACGCGCTGAAGGACTCTCCCTTCGACATCCACTACATGCCGGCGCATCTGGCGCAGCGCGACTTCCCGCAGTCGCTCGAGGGCCTGCAGGCCTATGATGCGGTGATCCTGTCCGACATCGGCGCCAACACGCTGCTGCTGCATCCCGACACCTGGATCCACAGCAAGCGCACGCCGAACCGGCTGAAGCTGCTGCGCGACTATGTCCACGGCGGCGGCGGCCTGCTGATGTTCGGCGGCTATTACAGCTTTCAGGGCATCAATGGCGGCGCCCGCTTCCACAAGACCGCGGTGGAGGAGGTGCTGCCGGTGGAGATCCTGCCGGTCGACGATCGGGTCGAGGTGCCGGAAGGCTTCGATCCGAAGCTGGTCGCCGACCACCCGATTCTGGCCGGGCTGCCGGGCCCCTGGCCGGCGCTGCTCGGCTTCAACGAGGTCAGGCCGAAGGCGGGCGCCCAGGTGCTGGCCACGGTCGGCGCGGAGTATGGCGACCTGCCGCTGCTGGTGGTCGGCGACTACGGGCGGGGCCGCACTTTGGCCTGGACCTCCGACATCGGCCCGCACTGGCTGCCGCCGGAATTCGCCGCCTGGGACGGCTATGGCCGCCTGTGGTCGCAGGCGCTGGCCTGGACGATCCGGAAGGCGTAGTCCGTCCGCCATGACCGTCCACGTCGTCGGCAATGCCTGTCTCGACACCCTCTACCGGTTGCAGCGCTTCCCGGAGCCGGGGGAGACGATCGTGGCCGACGGTATGGCGGAGGATCTGGGCGGGAAGGGGCTGAACCAGGCGGTCGCCGCGGCCCGCGCGGGCGCCCGGGTCCGGCTGCTCGCCGCGGTCGGCTCGGACCGGCCGGGCGAGGCGGTGGCGGAACGGCTGGCGGCGGAGGGGATCGACATCGCCGGCCTGGTCCGGCTGGATTGTCCGACCGACCGGTCGATGATTCAGGTCGATGCCGCCGGTGAGAACACCATCGTCAGCGTCACCGGCTGTGCCGACCGCTTCGCCCCGCCGCAGGGCACCGACCTCGACACAGCGCTCAAGGCCGGCGACCTGCTGCTGATGCAGGGCAACCTGCGGATCGCGGCGGTGCGCGACGGATTCACCCTGGCCCGCAAGCGCGGCGCCGGCACCGTGCTGAACCCGTCGCCGATCCGCGACTCCTATGCCGCGGTGCTGCCGCTGACCGACCTGCTGGTGGTCAACCGGGGCGAGGCCTGCCGCCTGAGCGGCGATGCCGACCCGCACCGGGCAACGCAAACCCTGCTGCGCCGCGGCGCAGCCATGGTGGTCGTCACCCTCGGCGCCACCGGTGCGTCGCTGGTCACGGCGGAGGGTCGGCGTGACTTCCTCGCGCCGGCGGTGGCTGCGGTGGACACCGTCGGCGCCGGCGACCTGCTATGTGGCGTGCTGGCCGGGCTGCTCGACCTCGGCGCCACGATCGAGACGGCGCTGCCCACGGCCATCCATGCCGCGGCCATCGGCGTGACCCGGCCGGGCGTCCTGTCTTCCTTTCCGACGCGGGCGGAGATCCAGGCGATCCTGCCCGCTGTCCTGGCCCGAGGAGGGGCCGAGCGATGACCGAGGCCAAAGCCGTCGCCGAGACCCGCGGCCACGCCATCCGCGACATCTTCGGCCGGACCAAGGCGGTGATCGGCGTCGTCCACCTGCTGGCGCTGCCGGGCGCGCCGCAATACCGCGGCGGCGGGGTCGAGGTGATCACCGACCGCGCCATGGCGGATGCCGAGGCCTATCTGGCCGGCGGCTGCGACGGGCTGATCGTCGAGAACCACGGCGACATCCCGTTCTCCAAGCCCGACGACATCGGGCCGGAGACGGCGTCGCATATGGCGGTGATCGCCGACCGCATCCGCCGCCAGTTCGGCAAGCCGATCGGCATCAACGTGCTGGCCAATGCCGCGATCCCGGCCTTCGCCATCGCCAGCGCGGCGCAGGCGGCCTTCATCCGGGTGAACCAATGGGCCAACGCCTATGTCGCCAATGAGGGCTTGGTCGAGGGCGAGGCGGCGCGGGCGCTGCGCTACCGCGCCCGGCTGCGGGCCGACGGCATCCGCGTCTTCGCCGACGCCCATGTCAAGCACGGCGCCCATGCCATCACCGGCGATCGGCCGGTGGAGGAGCTGGTGCGCGACGTCGAATTCTTCGACGCCGATGCGGTGATCGCCACCGGCCAGCGCACCGGCCATGCCGCCGACCTCGACTATATCCGCACCATCGCCGGCGCCACCGCGCTGCCCTCGCTGGTCGGCAGCGGCGTGACGTCGGAGAACGTCAACGCCATCCTCGGCGTGGTCGACGCGGTGATCGTCGCCAGCGCGCTGAAGCGGGACGGGGTGTGGTGGAACCCGGTCGACCCGGAGCGGGTGCGCCGCTTCATCGCCGGCATCGACCGGTAGGCTTAGAGACTGGTCTCTCAGCCCAGCTTGCGTTCCTGCAGGATGTTGCCGCCGTCCACGACGAGAAGCGAGCCGTTCACATAGCTCGCCTCGGCCGAGGCCAGGAAGACGACGGCCGCCGCCACCTCGTCGGGGGTTCCGGCCCGGCCGGGCGGCGTGTGCCGGGCGGCGATCCGCTCTTCCTCCGTCGAGGCCCCGGTCTCGATCCAGCCCGGCGCGACCGCATTTGCGGTCACCCCGTAGCGGGCGACCTCGAGGGCCAGGGCGTGGGTCAGCCCCACCATCCCGGCCTTTGCCGCCGAATACGCCGCCTCCCCCGGATTGGAGACCAGGGGGCCCGTCACGGACGCGACATTGACGATGCGGCCGCCCCGCCCGCTTTCCGTCATCGCGCCCAGGAAGGCGCGCGTCACCAGGAACGCCGTCTTGAGGCTGACATCGATCCCGGCGTCCCAGTCGGCTTCGTCCAGTTCCAGGAACGGGCGCTGCACGGCCGGCGCCGCCACCGATCCCATGCCCGCATTGTTGACCAGGATATCGATGGCGCCCACGTCCTGGCGCAGGCGCGAGACGTCGGCGGCCTTGGTCAGGTCCGCCGTGTAGGAGGTGACATCGAGGCCTTCCGCCCGCAGTTCCGCGGCTCGGTCATGAATGCGGTCGGTCGCCCCGGTGATGAAGACGGTGAGCCCCTTGTCCGCGAGCCTGCGCGCGATGGCGATACCGATGCCGTCCCTGGCGCCGGCGCCGGTGACGAGGGCTGTGGTGAAGACGGTCATCGCATCGGCCTTCCGGGTTCTCGAAGACGAACGGGCCTCAGTAGCCGGCGGTGATGCCGAAATCGATCGGCAGCGCCACCCCCGTGATCGGCGCCGCCTTGTCCTCGCACAGGAACTGAACCAGCCGGGCCACCTCTTCGGCCCGGATGAAGCGTGCCGACCGGCCCTGGGGATAGTGCTTGAGCAGATTGGCCCGATAGCCGTCCTGGTCGCCGCCGCCATAGATCTCGGCCTGCCGGTCCAGCATCGGCGTCGCCACATCGGCCGGGCAGACGGCGTTGACCCGGACGCCCTGCGGCGCCAGCTCGAGCGCCAGCGCCTTGGTCAGGAGCACGAGCCCGCCCTTCGAGGCGCAGTAGACGGCGGCGCCGTTGTTGCCGACCAGGCCGGCATCCGATGCGATGTTCACCACCGCGCCGCGCGATTTCACCAGATGCGGAATGGCCGCCGAGATCATGAAGAAGGCGCCCTTGAGATTGACGTCGAGGACGCGGTCCCATTCGTCTTCCGCAACCTCCGCCGAGGGGCCTTCGAGCCAGACCCCGGCGGCGTTGACCAGCACGTCGATGCCCTCGCCCCACGCCGCCGCCCGCTCGACCGCGCGGCGGCATTGATCGACCGATCGAATGTCGAGCTCGATGATGGTGCCGTCGGCCTGCATCTCCGCCAGCACGGCCGCGGCGGCCTGGGTGCGGTCCCCCGGCAGATCGGCGATGGTGATCCTGTCACCGACGGCGGCGAAGGCCCTGGCGATCTCGATCCCCATGCCGCCGGCCCCGCCGACGACAACGACGTGGCGGCCTGGCTTCATATGACGCCTCCATAATAGGCGAACTCTTCCGCGGTCACCTCGGCGGCGAAGCGGAGATATTCGGCCCGCTTGAGCGCGACGAAGACGGCGGCGAGCCGCTCGCCCAGCGCCTCCTTGAGGAAACCGGATCCGGCGGCCCGCTCGATCGCCGATCGCCAGTCGGGCGGCAGGGCACTGCTGTCGCCGCTGCCGTAGGAGGACGCCTCCGCATCCGGCTGAAGCTGGTTCCGGATCCCGTGGCGGATGCCGGCGAGAACCGTCGCCGCCACCAGATAGGGGTTGGCGTCGACGCTGGGCGAGCGATGCTCGAAATGCCGGTTCGCCGGGCTGCCGGCGGGCACCCTGATCGCAACGCTGCGGTTGTTGCGCCCCCAGGTCGGGGCCGTCGGGGCGTAGCTGTTGCGGGCGAACCGGCGCCAGGAGTTGAGGTTGGGGGCGAACACCAGCATGGATTCCGCCATGGTCTGCTGCACCCCGGCGATCGCCTGCCGCAGCAGCGGCGCCAGGTCGTCGCCCTCGTCGGCGAAAAGATTGCGGCCCGACGGCTCCGCCAGGCTGGCATGCAGATGCATGCCCGAGCCGGCGCGATCGGCGAACGGCTTGGCCATGAAATTCGCCCGCATGCCGTGGCGCAGGGCCAGGCCCCGGACCAGGCGCTTGAGCATGACCAGATCATCCGCCGCGCGCAGGCCATCGTCGCGATGGCGCAGGGTCAGCTCGTACTGGCCCGGCGCGTATTCGGAGATCAGCGTCTCGACCGGCAGCTTCTGCACCGCGGCGCAGTCGTAGAGCGCTTCGGTGAAGGGGGTGAGTTGGTCGAGCGCGTCCACGCTGTAGACCTGGTTTCCGCGCGGATGCTCCCCCGTCAGCGGCATTCGCGCGGCCCTCGGCTTGCCGAAGGCGTCAGGCTCCGGGTCGAGGAGATAGAACTCCAGCTCGAACGCCAGGACGGGGGACAGACCCATCGACCGGCACCGCTCGATCTGGCCAGCCAAAGCGTGGCGCGGGTCGGCCGCCATCGGCGAGCCGTCGAGCTCGTACAGGCTGACCCGGACCTCGCCGCGCCGGGGCGAGGTCCAGGGCAGTTCCACCAGGGATCCCGGAATGGGCCAGGCCGAGCGGTCGGCGTCGCCATCATCCCACACCAGCCCGGTCTCCTCGACGTCGGCGCCGGAGATGTCGAGCCCCAGGATCGACCCCGGCAGGTGGCGGCCGGAGCGGTAGAGCGGCAGGAGCTCGTGCCGCCGGATGATCTTGCCGCGCGCCACGCCGTTGGCATCGATCAGGACGAGGTCGAAGGCCGCGATATCTTCATGCCGCGCCAGGAAGGCTTCGGCTTCCTCGATCGGTGCGGCGCCGATGGGCCGGGCACCGCTCACTTGGCCACCGCCCCGGCCGCCAATCGCGACAGGATCTGCCCGAAGCAGGCGACCAGCCCAGTCACCTGTGGTTCGGAGGTCGTCGGCGCCACCAGGACCATGTTGTGGAACGGGGTCAGAAGATAGCCGCGGTTGAGCAACGCGAGATGGATCGCCTTCTGCACCACGGGAATGGCCGCGGCGCGGGCTTCGACCGCATTCCTGACGAGGCTGGGTGCGAACACGACCTCCAGCCTGGCGCCGACGCGGCTGACATGCCAGGGCAGCCCGGCGTTCCCGATCGCGGCGGAGAACCCCGCTTCGATCCGGTCTGCGAGCCTGTTCATCGTCTGGTAGGCCGCACCGGTCATGACCGTCTCCAGGCACGCCCGCAGGCACGCCAGCTGCAGCGCGCTTCCCGACAGCGTCGTGCCGATGCCGGAGTGGCCGATGCCGCTCTTGGCGGCCCGGACCGCGTCGAGCCGGCCCGCGATCGCCTCGGTCATTCCCCAGACCGCAACGGGCACGCCGCCGCCGACGGGCTTGCCGACGACCAGGATGTCGGGCTCGAGTCCATGGGTCTTCGTGTAGCCGCCGAGCCCGGTCGAGATCGTGTGGGTCTCGTCGATGTGCAGCAGCGTCCCATGGGCCCGGGTCAGCTCGCGCAGCGCCGTGTGGAATCCGGCCTGCGGCAGGATCATGCCGCAATTGGTCATGACCGGCTCGGCGACGACGCATGCGATCTCACCCGTCGCCAGCGCGGCTTCGAGGGCGGGCAGGTCGTTGAACGGGATGCAGACCGTCGTCTCGGCCAGGTCGACCGCCTGGCCCAGCAGATTCTCCCGGCCGACCGTCCGCCCGTCCTCGAGGTCCACCAGCGTCTCGTCGGCCGCGCCATGGTAGCAGCCGTCGAACACCAGGATCTTGCGCCGGCCGGTGACGGCGCGCGCGACCCGGAAGGCGAAGCGGTTGGCGTCGCTGGCCGTGGCCGTCACCTGCCACCGCGACAGGCCGAAGATCTGCGACAGCAGGCGGCCGACCACGCCCACATCCGCGGAGGGCAGCATGGTGGTGAGGCCGATCTCGGCCGTCCGCGCCAGCGCTTCGACAATGACCCCGGGCCCATGCCCGAACATGGCGCCGGTGTCGCCGAGGCAGAAGTCGACGGCAGCGTTGCCGTCGATGTCGGTCACGTCGCTGCCTTTGGCGGTGGCCAGCACCACCGGGAACGGCATGGGCCAATCGCGCATCCAGTGCAGCGGCACCTGGTTGAGGAAGCCGGACGAGGTGTCGTCGAACACGGCCTTGCTGCGGGGGTGCCGGTCGACGAAGGTCGCGGTCTCTTCGACAAGGATCCGGTGCGCGGCGGCGGATATCGCAGCGACGCTCCCGCAAGAGCCGTGCTGCGGGGTTGGCTGGCTATCGGGCACTCGGATCTCCTGTATCGCCAAATTTGTGATCACATTGTCTTGGAGGCGTGATGACTGTCAACCTCGGGCCGAGGTTATTTCGTCATGGAATGGCGGACTTGCTGAGGCGCTGTTGTGGCGGCCCTGTTGGGCGGCGGCGTTGCAGAAAAATGTGATCACAAAATGAGGATTGCCGATTTCAGTGATGGTAACTCAAGGTCTGCCGCAGCAGATGCATGGCATCCAGGATGTCGGCCCGGATCGCGACCTCGAGCGCATCCGGGTCGCGTCGCCTGATGGCCTCGAGGGCCATCTTGTGCTTGTCCACGATTTCCGACGTCTCGCTCATGTCGTAGACGCTGCGCATGAATGGGCCGAACTGCATCCAGACGCTTTCGAGCAGCGGAACGAAGACCTGCGAGCCGCCGGCGCGATAGAGCTCGAAGTGAAACCGGTAGTTCTCCATCATGTACGCGTCGGCGTTGCCCGAGCCGTAGTTCGAATTCATGCTGGCGTCGGACGCTTCCATCCTGGCGAGACGGTCCGCATCGACATGGGGAAGCGCCCAGCGGGCACAGGGCGGTTCGAGCTGAAGCCGGGCCTGCATCAGCTCCTCGAACCGCTGCCGTGTCAGGTCCGGTACGCTGACACGCCCGTTGCGCCTGACCTCGAGGGCCCGCTCGCCCGCGAGCCGGTTGATGGCTTCGCGCACCGGCATCAGCCCGACGTCGAGGCTGGCTGCGATGCCGCGCAGGCTGACGCCGGTGCCGGGCTTGAACCGGCCGGCGATCAGCTGCTCGCGGAGCGTCTGGTAGACCTGCTGCTGCTGCGTCGCGAGATCCCGCATAGGCCATGCACCGTCGATGTTCAGGTCACTTGAGCCGGATCGGTTCCATCATTGGCTAGCAGACCAGCGAGGACGCCCACAACTCTGCGGTGGATGCCGGGCTTGCGCGCCGTGCCGCACTACCGGTGCGCGGACAGGACGGCCTCCCGCGATAGGTATCCGATCCGCGAACCGTCGGCGGCCTTGACGTCGAGGCCGGGAAGATCGCCGGCCAGAATGAGGGCCAGGGCATAGTGGAGGCTGGCGGTGGGGGCGACGGAGTCGCCGGAGTCCTGCGACGCCGGCGGTGCCATGGCGCCCGCGACCTCGATCAGGCTCAGCCGCTTGATCGCCCGGTCGGGGCCGAGGAAGCTCTCGACGAAATCATCGGCGGGACGGGCCAGGATCGCCGCCGGCGTGTCGTATTGCAGCAGCCGGCCGTCGCGCATGATCGCGATCCGGTCGCCCATCTTGATGGCTTCGTCGAGATCATGGGTGACGATGACCACGGTCTTGCTGACCTTCCGCAGGATCTGCCGGAACTCGTCCTGCAGCCTGACGCGGGTGATCGGGTCGATCGCGCCGAACGGCTCGTCCATCAGCATGATGGCGGGATCGGCGGCGAGCGCGCGGGCAAAGCCGACGCGCTGGCGCTGCCCGCCGGACAGCTCGTGCGGCAGGCGGCTGCGCATGACCGCGGGGTCGAGGCCGACCAGATCGAGCAGCTCGTCGATGCGCCGGTCGGTCCTCGGCCGGTCCCAGCCCAGCAGCCGCGGCACCGTCGCGATGTTCCGCGCGATCGTCATATGGGGGAACAGCCCGACCTGCTGGATGACGTAGCCGATGCTGCGCCGCAGCGCCTTCGGGTCGGTTTGGGCGACATCGCGGCCGTTCACCAGCACGCGGCCGGAGGTCGGCGTCTCCAGCCGGTTGATCATCCGCATCGTCGTCGTCTTGCCGCAGCCGGACGGGCCAATCAGCGCGACCGTGGTGCCGGCCTCGATCTCCAGATCGAGCGTGTCGACGGCATGACGGCCGCTGCCTTCATAGGTCTTGGTGACGTGATCCAGTCGTATCATCGGCGTCTTCCGAAGGATCGTTCCAGCCAGCCGAACAGCAGCTCGGCCAGGATGGCGAGCAGGGCGATGGGCAGCGCGCCGACGAGCAGGCGCGGCATGTTCATGATGGCGATGCCGGCGTTGATGAAGTCGCCGAGGCCGCCGCCGCCGATGAACGATGCCAGCGCCGCGCCGCCGATGACCTGGATCGCGCTGGTCCGGACCCCCGCCAGGATCGAGGGGACGGCCAGCGGCAGCTCGATCTGCCACAGGATGTCGCGCCGCCCCATGCCCATGCCGTGGGCGGCATCGAGCAAAGCGGGATCGATCTCCCGGATGCCGATGATGGTGTTGAGGAGCAGCGGCGGGACCGCGAGCACGATGAGCGCGACGACCGAGGGCAAGAGGCCGATGCCGAGGAACGGCATGGCGGCCGACAGGATCGCGAGGCTCGGGATCGACCGCAGCGAACCGGCGACATTGACTGCGACGAAGGCGGCGCGCGGCGCCCTGGCGACGAGGATTCCGAGCGGAATGGCGATGACCAGGGCGATCCCGAGCGAGATGGCGCACATCAGCAGATGGCGGTTGAAGGCGCTGAAGAAGACGCCCGGATTGGCCGTGATCCAGTGGAAGGCGTCGACCAGGATCATGCCGCCGACCTGCCGCTGCGGCGGCGCAGGATCTTCTCGATCGACGCGAACAGGTAGTCGGTGGACAGCGCCAGCGCCGAGGTCAGGAGGCCGCCGGCGATGATCTTTTCCGGAAACCGCTGGTCGATGCCCTCGAAGATGATGACGCCGAGGCCGCCGGCATTGATGTAGGCGGCCACGGTGGCGATGCCGATCACCGTGACCGCGGCGATGCGGATGCCGCCGACGATGAAGGGCATGGCCAGCGGCAGCTCGACCTCCCAGATCCGGCGGACGGCGCCGTATCCCATGCCGTGCGCGGCATCGAGCACGTCACGGGGAACCGCCTGGAAGCCGAGCCCGATGTTGCGGATCAGGATCATCAGCGAATAGGCGGCGAGGCCGGTGATGGCCGGTTCCGCGCCGATCCCCATGACCGGGATGAACAGGGCGAACAGCGCCAGGCTCGGGATCGCGAACAGGATTCCGGCCATGATGACGATCACGCCGAACGTCCTTGGCCGGCGGGCGGCCCAGATGCCGACGATCAGCGAGATGACCAGCGCGATCCCGACCGAGGAGAAGACCAAAGCGAGATGCTCGAGCAGGGCTTCGAACAGCCGGTCGATGTTCTTCGGCACCCACTTCATCGGGCGGCGTCTTTCACCATGATGCCGCCAGCAGCCGGTCGGATTCCTGCGCCCGTTTCGGCAGGGAGTCGTAGGCCGCGACATCCGGCGCCGCGAAGCGCGAGAGGCCGAGCGACGCCAGGATGCTTTGCCCCTGGGCGCTGCGATGCGCCCGCAGCAGCGCTTGCCTGAGCGCCGAAACCGTCTCGGCCGGCTGCCGGCGCGAGGCGACGAGCAGGGGGATGGGGGTCGCCGGGGTCGTCGCGATGATCCGCAGCGGCGCCAGGACCTCCGGCTCATGCATCTCCAGCAGCTGCCAGGCATAGGCGTCGATCGCGCCGACATCGATCCTGCCGGTCGCGATCGCGTCGACGACACCGTTCGGATTGAGCAGCGGGCCGACGGTCGTCACCGGCGTCCTGGGCCGCGGCAAGCCGGCCAGGAAGCCCCGCGGCGCGTGATAGCCCGACTGGGAATCGCGCACCGTCCAACCCCAGCGCAGGGATGGGAGATCGGCGGGGTCGAACACCGCATGCCTGGCGGCGACGATATGGCTCGCATAGGCCGGCCAACCGCCCGCCCAAGGGGCGGTCGACACCGGCGCCGCAAGGGCAACCGGCCGCTCATCGGCAGGGAGTTGGGAGAAGGGGTAGCCGCACATGAAGGCCGCGCCCAGATCCGGCCTGGCCCAGAGCTCCGACAGGGGGGCGGGAGCGGCATGGGCGATGACCTCGAGCCGGATGCCGGACTCCTCGGACAGCCAAGCGAACAGGCCGTCCCAGAGTCCACGGACCTTCGGGCCGACATTGTACATCCGGGAGCAGGCCACGAGCGCCATGCCGGTCACGCGAACCGCAGCCGCTGGCCGATCTTCAGCGCCCGGGCCTTGTCGACCATGGCCGCGCCGAGCGCGACATCGGTGGTGCTGAGGCCGCGGTGCCAGAACAGGATGGTCTCGCCGTCGCTCTCGCGGCCGGGCTTCAGGCCGCAGACGATCTGCCCGATCTCGGCATGCAGCGTTTCCGCCGTGACCTTGCCCTCGTCGACATGGCGGCGCAGCGCCCCGAACGGCCGTCCGGGGCCGCATTGCCCCCAATCGTCGACCACGACCTTGTCCATGATGTCGGTGAGGTCGAATTCCAGCGCGCTCATCGTGCCATAGGGCACGACGAAGGCGCCTTTCCTGACCCACTCGGTCTTGAACAGCGGCGTGGGCTCCGGCAGCCGGCTGGCCTCGACCATGATGTCGGCGCCCTCGAGGCAATCCTGCCAGGTGTCGGTGACGATGATCGTCTTGCCGAGATCCCGTTCGAGGCGCTCCGCGAAGGCGTTCCGGCTTTCCGGGCGGCGGGAATGGATTCGGATCTCGGCGAAATCGAACAGGTGGTCGAGCAGGCGGACATTCCAGTACGACGTGCCGCGGGCGCCGATATGGCCGAGGACCTTGCTGTCCTTGCGGGCGAGATATTTCGCGCCGAGTGCCGTCACCGCGCCCGTGCGCATGTCGGTGATCGCCGTCGCGTCGACGATCGCCTTCGGCATGCCGGTGTCCGGATCGAACAGGTTCAGCACCGCCATTTCGGAGGGCAGGCCGAGCTTGTAGTTGTCGACGAAGTCGCCGACGACCTTGACCCCGGCGTAGTTCAGCGATTTGACATAGCCGCGCAGCACGTTGAAGTGCCCCTTGTCGGAGCTTTCGGGCACCAGGTGAACGCGCGGCTCGATCACCGTCTCGCCGCGGCCCTGCGCGTCGAGCGCCTTCTCCACCGCCGCGAGGATCTCGTCATTGCTGAGCGCGAGCGCCTTGGCATCGAGCGCGTTCAGATAGTCGATCCAGATTTCCTGCATTCCCGTTCTCCAGCGATGGCGCGCTCCGCGAAGCGGCAGGATCGGCTCCTGCCGCTTCGTCGGACCTCAGGGCAGCAGCCCCTTTTCCTTCAGGAAGGCCTCGGCGACGTCCTTGGCCTCCTCATGGTCGTTCTCGACCTTGGCGTTGAGGACCCGCATGGTGGCGTTGTCCAGATGGGACCCCAGCGAGTCCAGGATCCCGGCCACCTTCGGGTTGGCGTCCAGAACCTGCTGGCGGACCACCGGGGCGACGTAGTAGGGCGGGAACAGACCCTTGTCGTCCGCGAGCGCGACGAGATCCTGGGCGCCGATCTGCCAGTCGGTGGCGGCGCCGTTGACGACATCGACGTCCTTCTGGGAGAGCGCGTCATAGCGCAGGCCGAGCTTGGCGAACTGCTTGAATTCCTTGAAATCCGCATCGTAGACGCGCTTCAGGCCGGGCAGGCCGTCGGCCCGGTCCGGGAATTCGGCGCCACCGCCGAACACCAGCGTTGTCGAGACCTTGGCGAGGTCCGACAGGCTCTTCAGGCTGTCGGCATCGGCGGTTTCCTTGCGGACGACGATGACATAGCCGTTGTTGATGCCGGTGGGCTTCAGCCAGGTCAGGTTGAACTGCTTGGCGTAGAAGGCCTTGACCTCGTCATAGACCTTCCCGGCATCGGTGGACATCGTGCCCTTGACCACGGCGGAGAGGGCAGTGCCGGTGTATTCCGGATAGAGGTCGATCTCACCGGTGGTCAAAGCCTGATGGGCGATCAGGGTGCCGCCGAGGTTGATCTTGCGCTCCACCTCGAAGCCGGCGTGTTCCAGCAGGGCCGCATACATCTCGGCCAGGATGTACTGCTCGGTGAAGTTCTTGCTGCCGACCTTGATCGGGTCCGCCGCGGCAGGCTTGAAGGCAAGGGTGGCCATCACCGCGGCGGCGACGGCGGACAGGATCGACAGTCTCATCTTCATTCTCCCTGTTTGTTGTGCGTGAAGGGGCCCTAGGCGTTGCGGATGAGCTCCGCTATTCGTTGGAAATCGGTGCTTTGGGAGCGGTCCTCGACCAGCGGCGGCACATGCTGGCGGACCACCCGGTAGGCCTCTCCCGTGCCGGCGCCCAGCTCAGCCTCCACGCCGCGCAGCTCCGCGGCCTGGGCGGCAACGATGAGCTCGATGGCGACGAGGAAGCGCAGCCGGTCGATGATCGCTTCCGTCTTCGCCAGCACGGCGGGCGCCAGCGACGCCTGGTCCTCGACCCCGTCCGCCACCGGAATCGGCGTCAGCGAGGCCGGCAAGGCGAGGTGGCGGATCTCCGCTTCCAGGGCCGAGACCGTCTTCTGGACGGTGCCGAACCCGGTCCGGCTGCCGCCGAGCGGAGTCAGGAACCGCGGCAGCTCCGACATCCCGGCCGACATGATCTTCATCGTGCGCCAGGCGGTCGCCGCCGCACCATGCGCCATCGCCTGGCCCAGCCGCTCCCAGGCCAGCACGAAGGCGGTCATGTCGAAATTGCCATGCGACAGGATCAGCCCTTCCGGCTCCAGCACCACCGGGTTGTCGCCCGAGCTGGCGATCTCGATCTCGGTGGCCGTCCGTGCTTCGCCGATGGCGTGCAGCAGCGCGCCCCAGACCTGCGGCGCGCAGCGATAGCTCAGCGGATCCTGCACCCGCCGCGCCGCACCCTCGGCCAGCAGGGAGCTGCCGGCCAGAAGCGCGCGCAGCCGGTCCGCCGCCGCGCGCTGGCCGAAGGCCGGCCGCGCCGCCAGGGCACGGTCGTGGAGCGCCGTCACATTGGCGCGGAAGGCCTCGTAGTTGAGGGCGACGGCCGCCAGCGACCAGTCGAACAGCCGCTCGACATCCGCCAGGCAGAGGCAGGCCTTGCCGACCGACAGGCTGTTGGCAACGACGATGGCATGGCCGTCCTTCGGGGCCAGCCGGAGCGGTTCCAGCCCCGCCCGGCGCAGCGCCTCGCCGGCGGCCATCACCTCGCCGCCGAACTCCGCCTCGCCGTCGCCGAGCAGGGCGCGGCCTAGATGCGCCAGCGGCGCCAGATCGGCCGCGCCGATCGAACCCAGCGACGGCACCACCGGATGGAACCCGGCATTCAGCGCCGCGACGATGCCGGAGAACACCGGCAGCGACACCCCGGCGCCGCCGGCCGCCATGCCGGCGATGCGCACCGCCATCATGGCCCGCACCGCCTCGCGCGGCAGGGCCGGGCCGACCCCCACGGCGCGGCCCTGCGGCACGCGCCGCTGGAACGCCACCAGGTCTTCCGCCGCGAGCCGCGTGTCGACGCCGGCGCCGAGCCCGGTCGTCAGGCCGTAGACCGGCACGTCCGACGCGGCATAGCGGTCGACCACGGCGCGGGCGGCCAGGATCCTCGCCTCGACCTCGGCGGAGATCACCACGCGGGCATCGCGCCGGGCGATGGCGACGATGTCGCCGACCGTCGGCGCTGCGGTGGTGAAGGACACGATGGGGGCGGCCGCGGTCACTCGTCTCTCCCGTTCAGCAGGGCGGCCGTCCTGGCCGGGCCCGAGCGCGCTTCCAGCCGGTATTTGTCGCCGGGGTAGGACAGCAGCGCGCAGGTCACCACCGCCGCGCCGGACCAGGTGCGGCGGAAGACCCTGAGGCAGGGCTGGTCGGGCTTGCTGCCGAGCAGCTTCCGCACTTTGGCATCGGGCCGGACCGCTTCGACGAAATGCTCGAAGGCGGTGATCGGCGCCACCTTGGTCAGGTATTCGTTCGGGGTGATCCGGGTGAAGTCATTGGCCAGATAGTCCGGCGCCACGATCGGGTTGACGTAGCGCTCCTCCACCTGGATCGGCTGGTCGTCCTCCAGATGGACGATCAGCGAGTGCATCACCTCGATACCCGCCGCGAGATCCAGGGACTGCGCGATCGTCGCATCCGCCTTGATCCGATCGGCGATCAGGACCTTCGCCGTGTGGCGGCGGCCGCGGCCGGCAATCTCGTCGGCGATGTTCCGGATCTGCAGCAGGTCGATATCCTGCCGCTGCGACGAGACGAAGGTGCCGAGGCCGGTGGCGCGGGTCAGCACCCCTTCGAACATCAGCTCCCGCAGCGCCCGGTTGGCGGTCATGCGGCTGACGCCGAACGAGGCCACCAGCTCGCTTTCGGAATAGACGCGGTCGCCCGGCTTGAACGTGCCTTCGGCGATCCGCGCCAGGATCGCCTCCTTGATCCGCAGATAGTGCGGCGCCTCGCCCGCCGGCTTGGTCATGCCAGCCTCGCCGTGCCGAAGTCGAGGACGGTCACGCCGCGCGCGGGAACCCGGGCGCGGAACCCGATGTCCGGGCCCTGCCGCCAGATGTCGAATTCCAGCCCGTCGCCCGGCAGCACCGGCGCGGTGAAGCGGGCGGCGATGAAGCCGACATCAGCGATGGTTCCAGCCCCGGCTGTCCGGCCGATCGCATAGCCCGCATAGCCGAAGGTGCAGAGACCGTGCAGGATCGGGCGCGGGAAGCCGGCGCTGGCGGCATAGGCTGGGTCGGAATGCAGCGGGTTGAGGTCGCCGTTCAGCCGGTAGAGCAGGGCGGCATCGCCGGGCACGGCAATCGCGAACACGGCATCGGGCGCGCGGGCCGGAACCGGCGCCAGCGGCTCCGGCGGCGTTCCCGCCGATCCGCATCCGCCGTCGCCGCGGCAGGCATTGGTCTGGACGATGGTGGCGACGGGGGCCTCGTCCGCCAGCGTGACGATCGTCCGTTCGGCGGTCGCGAACATGCCCTTCTCGGGGCCGCGGTCGACGACAGCGAGCATGCGGTTCCGCGACAGCAGCGGGGTGTCGATCGGGACGGGCCGATGGATGGTCAGGCGGTGCTCGGCATGCACCAGGCGCTGCCAGTCGATGCCGGCGTCCTGCAGCCACGGGCCGGGATGGGCGACGACATTCGCCAGGGTCGGGGCCGGCAGGAGATTCCGCTCCTGGGTCCGCCGCAGATGGGCTTCGTCCAGCGGCTCGGTCCCATAGCCGACGGAGAGCGCGTAAAGGATGGCGTCGCGCGCCGCCACGGTTTGCCGGGCCTCGGGGGCCGGAAACTCCATGATCGCGCGGGCGGACACGGCCATGATCAGCTCGCGCTCCCGGCGGCGGGCTTGCGCGCGCCGCCAGCGAGGCGGATGCCGCCATCGACCGACAGCAACTCGCCGGTGACGAACTCCGCGCCCTCGACCAGCCAGATCACCGCGCCCGCCACATCATCCGGGGTCGCCACCCGCCCGAGCGGCGCGGTGGCGGCAAAGCGGGCGGCCAGCGCGTCATAGGCGTCGGTGCCCAAGGTCTGGCGCATCCAGCGGGTGTCGATGATTCCGGGGCAGACCGCATTGACGCGGATCTCCGGGCCGCAGATGCGGGCCAGCGCCTTGGTCAGCGCGTTCAGCGCCCCCTTGGACGCCGTATAGGCCAACGACGAGCCGCCGCCGGTGAAGGCGACATTGGAAGAGACGTTGACGATCGCGCCGCCGCCGCCCGCGCGCATCGCCGGAAGCACCGCGCGGCACATCTGATAGGCGCCGACGACATTGACGCCGAACACCTTCTGGAAATCCGCCGCCGACAGCGTCTCCAGATCGAAGGGGTCGGACGCCACGGTCGCGGCGGCGTTGTTGACCAGCGCATCCAGCCGGCCCCAGCGGTCGACGGCCTTCGCCGCCATGGCCCGGCACGCCGCATCCTCGGCGACATCCGCCTGCACCACCTCGACCTCGGCGCCGAGCGCCCGGCAGGCGGACGCGGTCTCCTCGGCCTCGTCGCGGCTGCGGCTGTAGTTGACGACGACCCTGGCGCCGCGTTCGGCGAACATCCTGGCGCAGGAGGCCCCGACGCCGGTCGCCGAGCCGGTGACGATGATGACGGCCCCATCAATGTTCATCGGGGGACTCCCTCATGGCGGATTCGCGGAACAGGCGGGCGTCCATCTCCGCCAGCCGGTCCGCGATGGCGACGCCCGGCGGCAGGCGCTCGATCACCTGCGCCTTCGCATCGATGCCCGGCGCCACCTCGGTCAGGGTCAGGCGGCCGTCGATGACATGGAACACCGCGCGCTCGGTGACGACGACCTGCCGCTGGCCCGCAGGGGCCGCGGCGGGGTCGGAGCTGACCTGCCCGACCCGTTCGACGATCTTGCAGGACCGTCCGTCGGCGGCAATCGAAAGCCTGCCGTCCGTGACCGCGATCTCGGCGCCGCCATGCGAGAACGAGCCCATATAGACGACGGCGCCCGCCGTCTGGGCGATGTTGGTGAAGCCGCCGACGCCGACGATGGTCTGGCCGAAGCGGCTGACATTGACCGCGCCGCGCACATCGACCTCGGCCATGCCGAGGAAAGCGATGTCCAGCCCGCCGCCGTCGTAGAAGTCGAACTGGGACGCCTGCGGGATGATCGCGCTCGGGTTGACCGCGGCGCCGAAGGACAGCTCCTCGGCCGGAATGCCGCCGATCACGCCGGATTCGATGGTGACGGTGTAGTCGTCGAACCCTTCTTCGCCGGCGATCCGGCCGATCCCGGCAGCAATGCCGATGCCGAGATTGATGGTGGGGCGGTCCCGGCCGAGCAGTTCCAGGAAGGCACGGCGCTGGATCACCTTGTCGACCGACAGCGGCGACGGCGCGAGGCGGCCGGCGGCCGTCCGGTGCCGGCCGGTATAGGCGATGTTGTCGGTCTCGCCGAAGCTCACCCCGTGCTCGGCGGGGTCGTCGCAGACCACCACATAGTCGACCAGCATGCCCGGGATCCGCACATCCGCCGCCGGCAGCGAGCCACGTTCGGCGATGCGCTTGACCTGGACGATGACGATGCCGCCGCAATTCCGGCCGGCCTGGGCCATGGCGAGCACATCGACAGGGAAAGCCTCGTCCTCCAGGGTGATGTTGCCGTCCTCATCCGCCGAGGTGCCGCGCAGCAGCACGCAGTCGAGCGGCATCGCCGGATACAGCAGCCACTCCCGGCCGCGCAGGCTGACCCTCTCCACCAGCTCGGCCGTCGTCCGTGCATTCAGGCGGCCGCCGCCGTGACGCGGATCCATGAACGAGCCGAGGCCGATGCGGGTGACCACGCCGGGCTGGCCGGCGGCGATGGCCCGGTACAGCTGGGCGATCACTCCTTGCGGCCAACAATAGGCGTCGATCTTGTCCTGAAGCGCCAGTTCGCCGAGGCGAGGGGTGCCGCGCCAGCCGCCGGCGATCACGCGCTCGACCAGGCCCTCATGGCCGAAATGGCCCATGCCGCGGGTCTTGCGGTCGCCGGTGCTGGCGGCGAACAGCAGCGTCAGGTCACGCGGGGCGCCTTCGGCCAGGTAGCGCCGTTCCACGGCCGCCGAAATCGCCTCGGGATGGCAACACCCGCCGAAGCCGGACGCGGCGACGGTCATGCCGCTGCGCAACAGCCCCGCCGCCTCGATGGATGTGATGACCTGCATCGCGCCGACCCATATGTCCGACAACCTGTATATACAGGCGCGGTCCGTGCCCATTTGCAAGGCACAAAAATGCATTGCTTAAAAATTCATCTATCGTGAGTCAAACGCAGCGGGCCGGCCGTCCTATCGAGGTCGGCCGGCCTGTTGCCGAAGCTGCCGCCGTCAGGCCGGCAGCTGGAACGCCCAGTTGGCGATGAGCACGATCGCCAGCCCCCCGGCGAGGGTCAGATAGGGCAGCATCCCGGCCTTTTTGGCCCCGAGATCCTGGCCGATCAGGCCGAGGTCCTCCATCGCGCCGGCCGGGAATTTGCCGCCATCGCGTACATAGTGGCGGAAGGCGAACACCGGCAGGATCAGGGCGGCGAAGGCGAAGCCGACCCACAGCGCGTTCTCATAGCCCCAGACCTTCGCGCCGGCGCCGAGGAACAGCGCGTTGACGAAGGCCAGCACCGTGTTCAGCCCGATCAGCCAGGTCGGGGCCTTCCAGGGCCGCGCGATGTGTCCGGAATCGATCCGGTGGATCCAGCCGGAGTTCAGGTTCAGGAAGTTGAAGACGATGTAGCCGACATTCGACACGGCCAGGACGAAGAAGTAGCCGCCGACATCGGATGCGATCGCCAGCAGGACGAGGTTGAAGGTGAAGTCCGTCCACATCGCTCGGGTGGGGGCGCCCTTCTCGTTCACATGCTCGAGATATTTCGGCAGCCAGCCGTCCTTGGACCCCTGGTACAGCGTGCGCGACGACCCGGCCATGGCGGTCATGATCGCCAGGAACAGGGCCAGGATCATCAGCGCGACCAGGATCTGGGTGATGATGGCGCCGGCACCGATCAGCCCGCCCAGGACCTCGGCGACGCCGGTGCCGTCGACGATCCCCGGCGCCAGCATGCCGGAATGGCCGAGCACGCCCTGGAAGGTGAAGGGGATGAGGAAGAAGAACAGGCAGCAGGCCAGGCCCGAATAGAAGATCGCCTTGAACGTGTCGGTCTTCGGGTTCCTGAGCTCGCGGGTATAGCAGACCGCCGTCTCGAAGCCGTAGGTCGACCAGGCGGCGATGTAGAGGCCGCCGAGGAACAGCGTCCAGCCGCCATTGCTCCAGGTGCCGTCCAGGCCGGAATAGGCCGCGGTCGGCGGCACCAGGCCGGTGATGTTCGCCGTCTGGATCTGGCCGCTGAAGATCGGGTAGAGGCCGATCAGCAGCAGCGGCACCAGCACGATGATGGCGAGCCATTTCTGGACGCTGGCGGTCTGGGCGATGCCGCGATGCTGGATCGCGAAGATGATCAGCATCAGGATCGCGCCGATGAAGAAGGTCGCGTTGATGTTGGCGGTGGCGAGATAGGGGATGCCGAAGCTGGCCAGCGACCAGGTGCGGATCGTCGGCGTCAGGGCGGCGACGCCGTCGGCACCGAGCAGGGCCTTGACGGCGTCGTCGGGCGTCGCGCCGGCATGCGCCGCCAGCCATTCGGCGACGCGCGGGCTGTCGGCCGTGACCGAGGCGGCATGGGCGGCGATCCAGTCGAGCACCGGCTGCGAGTCGGCGCCCGGGATCGGGAAGAAGGCGTTGAGGATGTAGCCGGCGGCGATGGCGCAGCCGAGCGACAGCACCGGCGACCAGGCGAACCAGTTGCACCACACCGACAGCGGCGCGATGAACTTCGAATAGCGCAGCCAGGCGGTCGCGCCATAGACCGAGGCGCCGCCGGACTTGTTGCCGAACATGCCGGCGACTTCCGCATAGGTGAAGGACTGCAGGAAGCCCATCACCATCGAGATGATCCAGACCACGAAGGCCAGCTTGCCGGTCGTGCCTGCGATGCCGCCGATGGAGAACAGAACGAGCGGCGGCACGCCTGCGGCCACCCAGAACGCACCCTTCCAGTCCAGGGCGCGGATCAGCTTGCCTTCGGTGCTGGTCGAGATCGCACCGTCCAACACATCTGCCATTGGTGATGCTCCCTGTCTTTGTTCAGGACGCTTCTTTCCGCGTCTTCCTGAACGTGCCTCCCTCGGCGCGCCCCGCCTGCGCCGTCGTCTTGGTGATCCGCGCTTGCCCGCGGACCCTCCCTCCAAGGCCTTTATACATAGTGAAGAACTTTTCTCCTTGGTCAATATGACTTTACTTTGAACCCGCATTTTGCAACCTTCGCTGGGTGCTCGACCGCGCCATCTCCCGCGAGGGTCCCATGCGAGATCTCGGTCCGATGACGGCCGGCGTGCGCCCAGCCTCTCCCAGCCTGGTCCTGGCCCCGGGCATCCGGGCGCTGCCGCCGGGAACCGAGCGCTATCGCGTCTGGGGCGGCGGCTCGCTGGTCGTCCGGGTCGAGCCCGGCGACCAGGTGACGGTGACCGACACCGAAGGCGGCCAGGCCTGCGAGCTGTCGTTCCTGGATGAAAGCGGGCAGTTTCTCGCCGCCGGTCTCGGCATCCCCTTCACCGGCGCCGCCGACGGCCTGAAGGCCAGCCTCGCCGCCGCCGGAGAGGGGGCGCTGCGCACCCGCGCCGCCCTGGCGCGGCGCGGTGCCGATCTCGCGGCGGCCGGCGCCGCCCGCATCTTCGGGCCGGGCTCCCGGCCGGGCGAGCAGGCGGAGTTCACCATCGCCGGAACCGGCCTGCTGATCGCGGCGGCACCGGCCGTCGCCATGCTGCCGCAGGACCAGGACACGGCGACGCCGATCGAGATCAGGGTCCGGCGCGTCCGCCCGGTCCGCGACTATGCCGCGGCCTTGCCGGAACCGATGGCCGACCCGATCGAGGACATTCGGATCCGGGCCGGGACGGCCTCCGCCTATCTCGTCCGGGCCGGCGAGTTCATCCAGGTGATCGACGTTTTCGGCCGGCAATGCACCGACTTCCAGGCCTTCTCGGCCCGCAAGGTCGACAAGGGCCTCGACCTGGCGCTGGATTCAACCGTCACCCGCACGCTGCTCGGCCGCAGCTATCCGGTGCCGGGCCTGCCGTCGAAGGCCTTCGACCGGGATTTCGAGCCGCTGGTCGAGATCGTCCAGGACACGGTCGGCCGCCACGACGCCTTCGCCACCGCCTGCAATTCCCGTTACTACGACGACATGGGCTATCCCGGGCACGTGAACTGCACCGACAACTTCAACGCCGCCCTGGCGTCCTACGGAATTGCGGCGCGCAAGGGCTGGGAGGCACTGAACTACTTCTACAACACCAATATCGACCACAACAATCAGCTCTATCTCGACGAGCCATGGTCGCGCCCGGGCGATTATGTGCTGATGCGGGCGCTGACGGATCTGGTCTGCGTCTCCTCTTCCTGCCCGGACGACATCGATGCGGCGAATGGCTGGGACCCGACCGACATCCATGTCCGGACCTTTTCCGGCCGAGAGACCTTCACACGAGCGGTGGCCATTCGCATGACGCCCGACGCCGACCCCGAACTGACGCGCGAGACCGCCTTCCATCCCCGCCTGTCCGCCCTGACGCGAGACTATGGCGAGTATCGCGGCTACTGGCTGCCGAACCGCTTCGCCGGCGAGGGGCCGGTGGCGGAATACTGGGCCTGCCGCGAAAAGGCCGCGGTGATCGACCTGTCGCCGCTGCGGAAGTTCGAGGTCACAGGCCCCGACGCGGAAGACCTGCTGCAATATTGCCTGACCCGCGACGTGCGCAAGCTGTCGACCGGCCAGGTGGTCTATTCCGCGATGTGCTACGAGCACGGCGGCATGATCGACGACGGCACGCTGTTCCGGCTCGGCGACCGGAATTTCCGCTGGATCGGCGGCGATGATTTCAGCGGCCTCTGGCTGCGGCAGCAGGCCGAGGCGAAGGGCTTCAAGGCCTGGGTCCGCTCCTCGACCGACCAGCTGCACAACATCGCCCTGCAGGGACCGGCCAGCCGCGACATCCTGAAGGACATCGTCTGGACCGCGCCGCGCCAGCCGAGGATCGCCGAGCTCGAATGGTTCCGGTTCAGCGTCGGCCGCACCGGCGGCTTCGAAGGTGCCCCGGTGGTGGTGTCGCGCACCGGCTATACTGGCGAGCTGGGCTACGAGATCTTCTGCCATCCGAAGGACGCCGGGGCGGTGTTCGATGCCGTTTGGCGGGCCGGGCAGCCTTACGGCCTCACGCCGATGGGGCTGGAGGCGCTCGACATGCTGCGGATCGAGGCCGGGCTGGTCTTCGCCAACCATGAGTTCACCGACCAGACCGACCCGTTCGAGGCGGGCATCGGCTTCACCGTGCCGCTGAAGTCCAAGACCGATGATTTCATCGGCCGCACCGCGCTGATCGAGCGCAAGGAGCATCCGCGCCATCGCCTGGTCGGCCTCGACGTGCAGGCCAATGACGCGGTCGGCCATGGCGACTGCATCCATATCGGTCGAGCCCAGATCGGCGTGGTGACCAGCGCGACCCGGTCGCCGATCCTGGGCAAGACCATCGCCCTGGCGCGGATCGACGTGACCCACGCCGCGGTTGGCACCGCGGTCGAGATCGGCAAGCTCGACGGCCATCAGAAGCGCCTGCCGGCCGTGATCGTGCCGCTGTCGCATTACGATCCGCAGAAGACCCGGCCGCGGGCGTAGCGCTGCGGGGGCCGTGACGGTGCGCGACTTTCTCCAGAGTTGAGGGAATTTCACCATGGCGATAGCGTTGCCGCCGGATGCGACACTTCGCCAGGACCCATCGATGACAGGCAAGACCAAGGATTCGGCGCGGCAGAAACCGGGGCGCGGCAAGGCGGTTTTCACCCAGGATCCGCATGCCGTGCGCGAGCCGAAGGACAACAATCTCGAGATGGCGATCGGCCATGAGGTCCGGGCCTATCGCAAGAAGCTCGGGATCACGGTGACCGATCTCGCCGCTGCCACCGGCATCTCGCTCGGCATGCTGTCGAAGATCGAGAACGGCAACATCTCGCCGTCGCTGACCACGCTGCAGTCGCTGTCGCGGGCGCTGGGCGTGCCGCTGACGGCGTTCTTCCGCGGCTATGAGGAGCCGCACAACGCGGTGTTCGTCAAATCCGGGCAGGGGGTCGAGCTCGAGCGGCGGGGCACGCGCGCCGGCCACCAGTACAACCTGCTCGGCTATATCAACGGCGGCGCCAGCGGCGTGGTCGTCGAACCCTATCTGATCACGCTGACGGCGGATTCGGACGTGTTCCCGACCTTCCAGCATGAGGGGCTGGAGTTCCTCTACATGCTGGAGGGAGAGGTGGTCTACCGCCATGGCGACCAGCTGTTTCCGATGCAGCCCGGCGACAGCCTGTTCTTCGATGCCGATGCGCCGCATGGGCCGGAGGTGCTGGTGAAGCTGCCGGCCCGCTACCTCTCGATCATCAGCTACCCGCAACGGCCGGGGAAGGGTTGACTTGCCTTAAGAGAAAAAATTATTCTTCATAATTGAGGCGGCCGAGAGCGACCTGCCGCTCGTCGTCCGAACGCAAGCGGAGGGTCCGGCCATGTGCGGGATTGTGGGTCTCTTCCTGAAGGATCGGGGGCTCGAGCCACAGCTCGGGGCGATGCTTTCGTCCATGCTGGTGACGCTGACGGACCGCGGGCCGGACAGCGCCGGGATCGCGATCTATGGCGACACCGATCACCGCCACGCCAAGCTGACCGTCCAGTCCGCCGATCCGAAGCGCGACTTCGCCGGCCTGGCGGGCGAGCTGCAGGGCGCGCTCGACGCCCCGGTGTCGATGCAGGTGAAGAGCACGCATGCCGTCATCCTGCTGCCGCAGGACAAGGTGGAGGAGGGCAGGGCGGCCGTCGCGCGGCTGCGCCCGGATGTCCGGGTGATGAGCAGCGGCGACGCGATCGAGATCTACAAGGAGGTCGGCCTGCCCCGGGACGTGCTGTCCCGCTTTGGCGTCGCCGGGATGTCCGGCACGCACGGCATCGGCCACACCCGGATGGCCACGGAATCCGCCGTCACCACCCTCGGCGCCCATCCGTTCTCGACCGGGCCCGACCAGTGCCTGGTGCACAACGGTTCGCTGTCGAACCACAACAATCTCCGCCGCACCCTGAAGCACGGTGGCATGGCGTTCGAGACCGAGAACGACACCGAGGTCGCCGCCGCCTACCTGACCGCGGAGATGGCCAAGGGCAAGAATCTCGGCCAGGCGCTGGAAGGCGCGGTCGACGACCTCGACGGCTTCTTCACCTTCGTCGTCGGCACCAAATCCGGCTTCGGGGTGGTCCGCGACGCCATCGCCTGCAAGCCCGCGATCATGGCCGAGACCGACCGGTACGTCGCCTTCGGGTCCGAATACCGGGCCCTGGTCAGCCTGCCCGGCATCGATGCCGCCCGGGTCTGGGAGCCGGAGCCGGCGACCGTCTATTTCTGGGAGCGCTAGCGGCGCCGCGCGGCCTCCACCCCTTCGTTTCATCTCAGGGCGACACGATGCCAACCTACGACCTCGCCGCGACCCCCCTTCGCGACCTCAACCAGGCCCTGCACGCCATCGCCCCGGGCGACAACGACCGGCAGTTCAGCGTCCTCAACCCGCGCGGCCACCATGCCGTCGCCGTCGGCGTCCACGCGCCGGTGACCATCGATGTCATGGGCAGCGTCGGCTACTACTGCGGCAGCATGAATGACGAGGCGACGATCACCATTCATGGCTCCGCCGGCCCGGGCGTCGCCGAGAACATGATGTCCGGCACGGTCGTGGTCAAAGGCGACGCCAGCCAGTATGCCGGGGCGACCGGCTGCGGTGGGCTGCTGGTGATCGAGGGCAACGCCTCGTCGCGCTGCGGCATCTCGATGAAGGGCATCGACATCGTCGTGCACGGCAGCATCGGCCACATGTCCGCCTTCATGGGGCAGGCCGGCAACCTGGTGGTGCTGGGGGATGCGGGCGAGGCCCTGGGCGATTCCCTCTACGAGGCGCGGATCTTCGTGCGCGGCAAGGTCAAGAGCCTCGGCGCCGACTGCGTCGAGAAGGAGATGCGGCCGGAGCATTTCGCGCTGCTGGCCGAGCTGCTGGACAAGGCCGGCGTCACCGACGCCCGGCCGCAGGAGTTCAGCCGCTATGGGTCGTCGCGCAAGCTCTACAATTTCCACGTCGACAATGCCGACGCTTATTGATCGGGGTCCGTCATGAGCTATCACAACCCGCCCACCGAACCCCGGATCTCAGCCACCTTCGACGAATACACGATGTCGGAGATCCGGCGCGCCGCCGCCACCGGCATCTATGACATCCGCGGCGGCGGCGCCAAGCGCAAGCTGCCGCATTTCGACGACCTGCTGTTCCTCGGCGCCTCGATCTCGCGCTACCCGCTCGAAGGCTATCGCGAGAAATGCGGCACCGATGTCGTGCTCGGCGCGCGCCACGCCAGGAAGCCGATCGAGCTCAAGATCCCGATCACCATCGCCGGCATGAGCTTCGGGTCGCTGTCCGGCCCGGCCAAGGAAGCGCTCGGCCGCGGCGCGACGATGGCCGGGACGTCGACCACGACTGGCGACGGCGGCATGACCGAGGAGGAGCGCGGCCATTCGGAGCGCCTGGTCTACCAGTACCTGCCGTCCCGCTACGGCATGAACCCGCGCGACCTGCGCCGCGCCGACGCCATCGAGATCGTCGTCGGCCAGGGGGCGAAGCCTGGCGGCGGCGGCATGCTGCTGGGCCAGAAGATCTCCGACCGTGTGGCGGAGATGCGCACTTTGCCGAAGGGCATCGACCAGCGCTCGGCCAGCCGTCATCCCGACTGGACCGGGCCGGACGACCTCGAGATCAAGATCCTCGAGCTGCGTGAGCTGACCGACTGGGAAAAGCCGATCTATGTGAAGGTCGGCGGTGCGCGGCCCTATTACGACACCGCGCTGGCGGTCAAGGCCGGCGCCGATGTCGTCGTGGTCGACGGCATGCAGGGCGGCACGGCGGCGACGCAGGAGGTCTTCATCGAGCATGTCGGCATGCCGACGCTGGCCTGCATCCGCCCGGCCGTGCGGGCGCTGCAGGATCTCGGCATGCACCGGAAGGTCCAGCTCATCATCTCGGGCGGCATCCGCAACGGCGCCGATGTCGCCAAGGCCCTGGCGCTCGGCGCCGATGCCGTGTCGATCGGCACCGCGGCGCTGATCGCGATCGGCGAGAACGATCCGCGCTGGGCGGCGGATTACCAGGCGCTCGGCACCACCGCCGCCGCCTACGACGATTGGCATGAGGGGCGGGACCCGGCCGGCATCACCACGCAGGATCCGGAGCTGATGAAGCGGGTCGACCCGGCCGTGGCCGGCCGCCGCCTCGCCAACTACCTCAAGGTCATGGCGCTGGAAGCCCAGACCATCGCCCGCGCCTGCGGCAAGAACCATGTGCACAACCTGGAACCCGAAGATCTCTGCGCCCTGACGGTCCCTGCCGCCGCCATGGCGCAGGTGCCGCTCGCGGGCACCGACTGGATTCCCGGCAAGGGGGGCTACTGAAAGCAGCCGGGCGAACCGGCCCGGCCAAGCCTGAAAAACCAAGATGTCTCACAGGGAAGCCAAAAGGGGACCGAGGATGACGCTGGACCTTGCTGCCTTTGCCAAAGACAGGGGCATCAAATATTTCATGATCAGCTACACCGACCTGTTCTCCGGCCAGCGCGCCAAGCTGGTGCCGGCGCAGGCGATCGCCGCGATGCAGGAGGAGGGTGCGGCCTTTGCCGGCTTTGCCACCTGGCTGGACATGTCGCCGGCCCATCCCGACCTGTTC
This sequence comes from Inquilinus sp. OTU3971, assembly GCF_038440215.1. Taxonomy (NCBI): domain Bacteria; kingdom Pseudomonadati; phylum Pseudomonadota; class Alphaproteobacteria; order Rhodospirillales; family Rhodospirillaceae; genus Inquilinus; species Inquilinus sp. OTU3971. The sequence goes on from NZ_JASATH010000004.1 coordinate 79,873, forward strand.
GCCGTGCCGGACCCGTCCTCGGTCATCCAGCTGCCCTGGAAGAAGGAGGTCGCCTGGGTGGCGGCCGACTGCAGGATGGACGGCGCGTTGGTCGCCCAGGCCCCCCGCAACGTGCTGAAGCGGCTGGTCCAGGAGGCAGAGGCCGAGGGCAAGCGGGTGAAGACCGGAGTCGAGGCCGAGTTCTTCCTGATCACGCCCGATGGCAGCCGGATCTCGGACGACCGCGATACGGCGGCGAAGCCCTGCTACGACCAGCAGGCGGTGATGCGCCGCTACGACATCATCACCGAGATCTGCGACCACATGCTGGAACTCGGCTGGGGCGCCTATCAGAACGACCATGAGGATGCCAACGGCCAGTTCGAGATGAACTGGGAGTACGACGACGCACTGCAGACGGCGGACAAGCACTCCTTCTTCAAGTTCATGGTCAAGTCCATCGCCGAAAAGCACGGGCTGCGCGCCACCTTCATGCCGAAGCCGTTCAAAGGGCTGACCGGCAATGGCTGCCATTGCCACATCTCGGTCTGGGACAACAGCGGCCGGACCAACGTCTTCGCCGACAAGGCGGCCGAATTCGGGCTGTCGGCCGAGGGGCGACACTTCCTCGGCGGCATCATGAAGCACGCCTCCTCGCTGGCCGCGATCACCAATCCGACGGTCAATTCCTACAAGCGCATCAACGCCCCGCGCACGATCTCGGGCGCGACCTGGTCGCCGAACTCGGTGACCTGGACCGGCAACAACCGCACGCATATGGTCCGTGTGCCCGGACCTGGCCGGTTCGAGCTGCGCCTGCCGGACGGGGCCGCCAACCCCTATCTGCTGCAGGCCGTGATCATCGCCGCCGGCCTCGAAGGGCTGCGCCACCGCGCCGATCCCGGCCCGCATCACGACATAGACATGTACAGCGAAGGCCATCTGGTGAAGGACGCGCCGCGCCTGCCGCTGAACCTGCTCGACGCGCTGCGGGCCTATGACGCCGACGAGGGCCTGAAGCAGGCGGTCGGCCCGGAATTCTCCGCCGCCTATCTCAAGCTCAAGCACCAGGAGTGGAATGCCTACGCGTCCCACTTCACCCAGTGGGAACAGGACACCACCCTCGACATCTGAGCCGGAGGGCGACATGGCCGAGGTCATCGACGGCCGGCAGGCCGCCGCCGTCATCCTCGACAGCGTGAGGTCGGCGGCGGCGGCGCTGGAGGCGGGCAGCGGCATCAAGCCCGGGCTCGCCGTCGTCATCGTCGGCGACGATCCGGCCAGCCACGCCTATGTCAGGGCCAAGAGCCGGACGGCGACGGAGTGCGGCTTCCGATCGGTGCAGCACACGCTGCCGGCGGCGACGACGCAGGCGGAGCTCGCGGCCCTCGTCGCCGCGCTGAACGCCGACCCGTCGATCCACGGCGTCCTGGTCCAGCTGCCGCTGCCGAAGCCGCTGGAGGCGGAGCCGATCATCCAGTCGATCCGGCCGGAGAAGGACGTCGACGGCCTGCACGTCGTCAATGCCGGCAAGCTGGCGACCGGCGATCTCGCCACCGGTCTCGTCTCCTGCACGCCGGCCGGCGCCATGATCCTGGTCCGGCGCGTGCGTGGCGAGGACCTGTCGGGCCTCGGCGCCGTCGTGATCGGCCGCTCCAACCTGTTCGGCAAGCCGATGGCGCAGCTGCTCCTCGCCGCCAATGCCACGGTCACCGTCGCCCATTCTCGCACCAAAGACCTCCCGGAGGTCTGCCGCGGCGCCGACATCCTGGTCGCCGCCGTCGGCCGGCCGGAGATGGTCCGGGCCGAGTGGATCAAGCCCGGCGCGACGGTGATCGATGTCGGCATCAACCGGGTTCCGGCGCCGGAGAAGGGCGAGGGCAAGACCCGCCTCGTCGGCGATGTCGCCTTTGCCGAGGCCGCTTCGGTCGCCGGCGCGGTCACTCCCGTGCCCGGCGGCGTCGGGCCGATGACGATCGCCATGCTGATGGCCAACACGGTGATCGCGGCGCATCGTTCGGCCGGCTGGGCGCCGCCGGAATTCTGAGCCGGGATCGCCGGCCACAGGCGCAAGATCAGCTTGTCAGGGCGCGAAACGCGCGCTTATAGTCAGGAAACAAATATTCTATAGAGTGAAAACAGGGGACCGGACATGGCTCTATCGTGGCGCTTTTCGGCTCTCGCGGATCGTCATCGCGCTCTGGGGTCGAAGCTCGAGGACTGGAGCGGCATGGGCACCGCCTGGACCTACGACAAGGACATGTCGGAGGAGCATGTGGCGGTCCGCACCAAGGCCGGCCTCATGGACGTGTCGGGCCTGAAGAAGGTCCATCTGGTCGGGCCGCACGCCATCGCCGTGCTGGACTATGTCACCACCCGCAACATGGCCAAGATCACTCCCGGCCGGTCGGTCTATGGCTGCATGCTCAACGACCGCGGCCACTTCACCGAGGATTGCATCACCTACCGCACCGGCCCCAACTCCTGGATGCTGGTGCATGGCTCGGGCTCCGGCCATGAGGAGGTGGTCAAGCAGGCCGCCGGCCGCAACTGCGCCGTGCTGTTCGACGACGATATCCACGACCTGTCGCTGCAGGGTCCGCTGGCGGTCGACTATCTCGCCCGCCACGTCCCCGGCATCCGCGATCTCAAATATTTCCACCACATGCAGACGACGCTGTTCGGCGCGCCGGTGATGATCTCGCGCACCGGTTACACCGGCGAACGCGGCTACGAGATCTTCGTCCGCGGCCAGGACGCCCCGCTGGTCTGGGACACGATCCTCGAGGAAGGCAAGGGGATGGGCATCATCCCCTGCTGCTTCAGCGTCCTCGACATGCTGCGGGTCGAGAGCTACCTGCTGTTCTACCCCTACGACAATTCGCAGATATACCCCTTCGCCGATGAGGGGCCGGGGGATTCGCTGTGGGAGCTCGGCCTCGACTTCACCGTCAGCCCCGGCAAGACCGGCTTCCGCGGCGCGGAGGAGCATGCCCGCCTCAAGGGCCGCGAGCGCTTCCGCATCTTCGGCCTGCTGATCGACGCCGATCGCCCGGCCGATGCCGGCGACGAGGTCTGGGCCGACGGAAGGAAGGTCGGTGTCATCACCTGTCCCTGCTATTCGTCGCTGACCCGGAAATCCATGGCCATCGCCCGCCTCGACGTCGACAAGGCCGTGCACGGCCTGAAGCTCGAGGTGCGCGGCAAGGCGATGGAGGCCGCCGCCATCGCCCACACGCTGCCCTTCGACGACCCGGAGAAGAAGAAGCGGACGGCGGTGGGCTAGGGGCGGCCATGCTGGTCGCAGGCATCAAGAGCCGACCGGTCTACAAGGGCCTCATCCTCCAGCCCCACGCCCGGCGGCACATCTTCGCCCTCGAAGGGGAAGGGGCCCTGGCCCTGCTCGACCAGCGGGCGGCGCTGGACGGCCCGATCCTGTCCCGCAGCGAGATCCTCTACGCGCCCGGCGGCTCGCAGGGCAGGGGGCATGACCAGACCCTGCTCGGCCTCGGCGCCAGGGCGTGCTGGGCGGCGCCCACCGTCCCGACGCTGCTGTTCCGGCTGAACGGCACGCTGGCGACCGCGCGGATGGGCACGCGCCTCTACCTCGCGGGCACCGAGGGGTTCATCGGCCAGGCGATGGCCGTGGCCCTCGACCATGGCATGGATCACGCCTCGGTGCTGACCGAGCATCGCGGCTCGCTGGCCCGGCGCGTCCAATGCGTGCATTGCAAGGGCATCACCGAGGCCGTGACCACCAGCGTCTTCCCCTGCAGCCATTGCGGGTTGGCGCTGCTGGTGCGCGACCACTATTCGCGCCGGCTCGCCGCCTTCCAGGGCGTCAACGTCGATGCCGAGGAGCCGGGCAGCGCCCCGGCTCCGGAGGAGGTGTTCCGGTGAGCGGCGGCATCGAGATCCCCGTCCGCGTGGTCCGGATCACCCCGGTCGCCGAGCGGGTCAAGCGCTTCCGCTTCGAACGGGTGGACGGCGCGCCCCTGCCGCATTTCTCCGGCGGCGCCCACATCATCGTCGTCATGGACGATGACGGCCATACGCGCCGCAACGCCTATTCGCTGATGTCGCCGCCGCATGACGGATCGGGCTACGAGATCAGCGTGCTGCATGTCGAGGATTCGCGCGGCGGGTCGACCTTCATGCATGAGCGGCTGCGGGAGGGCGACGAGCTGAGGATCAGCCACCCGGTCAACCTGTTCCAGCCGGATTGGCGCGGCCGCAAGCATCTGCTGATCGCCGGCGGCATCGGCATCACGCCGTTCCTCGCCATGATGCAGCAATTCGCCCGCGAAGGCCGGGATTTCGAGCTGCACTACGCCATCCGCAGCCGCGACCGCGGCGCCTATTGGCGCGACCTGGTCGAGCGCTACGGTCCGCACCGCGTCACCATCCATTGCGACGCTGAAGGCGGGGCCGTCCCGCTCGGGCGCCTGCTCGACAGCCAGCCGCTCGGCACGCATCTCTATGTCTGCGGCCCCTCCGGGATGATCGACGGCGTGCTGAAGGCGGGGGTGGAGGCCGGCTGGCCGGCCGAGAACCTGCACTCCGAGCGCTTCCTGGGGTCGCTGCCCGGCAAGCCCTTCGCCATCCGGCTCCTGCGCTCCGGCAAGACCGTCCAGGTCGGCCGCCACGAAAGCATGCTGGAGGCGATCGAGGCGGCGGGCGTCGACGCGCCGTTCCTGTGCCGCGGCGGGGCCTGCGGCCAGTGCGAGGCCGCGGTCGTCACCTGCGACGGCACGCTGCTGCATCACGACGTCTATCTGACGGACGAGGAAAAGGCGTCCGGCCGCAAGGTCATGGTCTGCGTGTCCCGCTTCGAGGGGACCACGCTGCATCTCGACCTGTAGCCGGAGCGGGACAAGGAGGCCGGACATGGCGATCGTCTTCAGGCAGGAGACCTTCCGCGACGATTTCAGCTACCGCAACAGCCCGGAGACCATCCGCCGGTTCCCGTTCCCGTTCCACGAAGACAGCTACATGTACGCCGTCAACATGGAACCGCATGTGCGCGGCGAGACGGGCACGGTCTACGAGACCCTGATCGACGTCGACGAGCATTATGTCGCCGAGATGCGGGACCGCGAGCTGGTGCTGGCCGAGGACCCGCTGCGCTGCCAGGCCCTGCCGCATATGATGAGCGCGCAATGGGACACGCTCGAGCTGCTGATGGAGCAGCAGGCCGAAGGGTATCCCGAGCATTTCAGCCTGACCCGCAACGGCGATCGCTGGCGCTGGATCAACCGGCCGCTCGGCATCGACGACAGCTTCATCTTCGGCAACCCGTCGACGCTGCCCTATGAGCCGTTCGAATACATCACCCGGCAGGCGCAGGGCGATTTCTGCATCGTCGACCAGCGCAACGGCAATCTGTGGATGGATGCCGGCATGGTCACGACCCAGGCCGATTGGTCGCTCGATTTCGACATCGGCATGAACTTCATGGAATGGCACGGGCCGGTGCCGCTGGCGCATCAGATCGGCGTGTTCGACCGCGCCCTGAAATTCCTGCTCAACCTGCAGCAGGGCAAGCCGGTGCGCCGGTTCAACTGGACGATGACGATCAACCCGCGCCTCGACACCAGCCCCGAGAACTATCCGAAATGGGGCCCGGACCGGACCACCGTGACACCGGACAATGTCGGCGAGAAGGTGCATCTGCGGGTCGAGCTGCAGTCGCTGTGGCGGCTGCCGCGGTCGAACGCGATCCTGTTCGTCATCCGCTGCTACCTGATCAGCATGAACGAGCTGGTGACCGTGCCGAAATGGGCGCGCCGCCTGCCGCGCGTGCTGCGGACGCTGCCGCCCGAGCTGGTCGACTACAAGGGGCTGACGCGCTACCGCGAGGCCACGATCGACTGGCTCTCGACCTATGACGACGGCACCCCGACCAGCCCCGGGATCTGGCCGGATTGAAACAATGAAGACCAACGTGCCAGCAACAGGGGAATGATCCATGACCAGAGTGGCCGTTATCGGCGCCGGCCCGTCCGGCCTTGCCCAGCTGCGGGCCTTCCAGTCGGCCGCTCAGAAGGGCGCCGAGATCCCGGAGATCGTCTGCTTCGAGAAGCAGGCCGATTGGGGCGGGCTCTGGAACTACACCTGGCGCACCGGCCTGGACGAATATGGCGAGCCGGTCCATGGCAGCATGTACCGCTACCTCTGGTCCAACGGGCCGAAGGAATGCCTGGAGTTCGCCGACTATTCCTTCGAGGAGCATTTCGGCAAGCCGATCGCGTCCTACCCGCCGCGCGCCGTGCTGTGGGACTACATCAAGGGCCGGGTCGAGAAGGCGAATGTCCGCCCCTGGGTGCGCTTCAACACGCCGGTGCGCATGGTCCGGTTCGACCCCGACACGAAGATGTTCACGGTGACGGCCCACAACCGCGTCGAAGACCGCATGTATGACGAGGAATTCGATTACGTCGTCGTCGCCAGCGGCCATTTCTCGACGCCGAACGTCCCCCAATTCGAAGGTGTGAAGACGTTCAACGGCCGGGTGCTGCACGCGCACGACTTCCGCGACGCGCTCGAGTTCAAGGGCAAGGACATCCTGATCGTCGGCCGCAGCTACTCGGCCGAGGACATCGGCTCGCAGTGCTGGAAATACGGCGCGAAGTCGGTGACGACCAGCTATCGCTCCAAGCCGATGGGCTTCAAATGGCCGCAGAATTTCGAGGAGCGTCCGCTGCTGGTCCGGCTCGAGAACCGCACCGCGCATTTCCTCGACGGCTCCAGCAAGGATGTCGACGCGCTGATCCTCTGCACCGGCTACCAGCATCATTTCCCGTTCCTGCCGGATGAGCTGCGGCTGAAGACCGCCAACCGGCTGTGGAGCGACAGCCTGTACAAGGGCGTGGTCTTCGACCGGAATCCGCAGCTCTTCTACATCGGCATGCAGGACCAGTTCTACACGTTCAACATGTTCGACGTGCAGGCCTGGTGGGCGCGCGACGTCATGATAGGCCGCATCGAGCTGCCGCCGGAAGAGGAGCTGAAGGCGAATTTCGCCAGGTGGCGCGCCCGTGAGGAGACTCTCGACGGCGTCGAGCAGATGATCTGGTTCCAGGGCGACTATGTGAAGGAGCTGCTGGCCGAGACGGATTATCCGAGCTTCGACATCGAGGGCACGAACCAGACCTTCATGGAGTGGGAGCACCACAAAGCGGAAGACATCATGGGCTTCCGCAACAACGCCTACCGGTCGCTGATGACCGGCACCATGTCGCCGATGCACCACACGCCATGGCTGGAGGCGCTCGACGATTCGATGGAAGCCTATCTCGGAGGCTGAGCACCGCCTCCGCCTGAAAGGCGCGGCCCGGCCGTCGACGTGTCGAGACCGGGATCACCCGGTCCGACGCAGATACGCGGCCAGCTCCTCACCGAAGCGCCGCACCTCGCCGAACGTGTTGTAATGGACCATCGAGGCGCGCAGCGCGCCCGACGCCATCGGCAGGCCCAGCCGGTGCATCAGCCGCGGCGCATACATGTGGCCGTCGCGGATGCCGATGCCGGCGTCGGACATCGCATCGGCGATCGCCTGGGGCGAGCGGCCGGGGATGTTGAAGCAGATCGTCGGCACCCGCCCATCCACCCGGGCCTCGTCCGCGATGCCGTAGATCGTGGCGCCGCACGCCCTCAGCTGACGCAGCATCTCGCGCGAGAGTTCGGCCTCATAGGCCCGGATCGCGGCCATGGCCGCCACGATGTCGCCGCGGCGCGACCCGGTCGACGGGCCATCGAAGCCGCGGCCAAGGGCTTCGAGATAGCGCACCGAGGCGTCCATGCCGGCGACGTTCTCGTAGACGAAGGTGCCGGCCTCGACCTTGTAGGGCGGCTCGTCCGGGATGAAGTCCTCGCGGAAGGTCGGCAGCCGCTTCAGCGCGTCGAAGCGGCCCCAGAGGAAGCCCATATGCGGCGAGAAGTTCTTGTAGCCGGAGCAGACCAGGTAGTCGCAGCCCCAGGCTTGCACGTCGATCAGTCCGTGCGGTCCGTAATGGACGCCATCGACGAAGACCTCGGCCCCGACGGCCTGCGCCGCCCGCGACACCGCGGCGATGTCGACGATGGTGCCGATCGAATGGGCGGTGGCGGTGCAGGCGACCAGCCGCGTGCGCGACGACAGCAGCGGCACCAGGTCCTCGACATGCAGGGTGCCGTCCTCGCGCATGCACCACCAGGCGAACTTCGCCCCGGCGCTCTCCAGCGCCAGCCAGGTGGCGATGTTGGCGTCGTGATCCATATCGGTGACCACGATCTCGTCGCGCTCGCCCAGGGTCTGGCCGATGCCGAGGCTGACCAGCCGGATGAAGGAGGTGGCGTTCATGCCGAAGCAGATCTCGGCCGGCTGGTAGGCGTTGACCAGCAGCCCGACGCTCTCCCGCGCCTCGGCGACCGCGCGGTCGACGGCGCGGCTCTTGTCGTAGCGGCCGCCGCGCTGGACGTTGTGGTCGACCAGGTGGCGGGTGACGGCATCCAGCACGCTCTGCGGGATCTGCGCGCCGCCGGCATTGTCGAGGAAGATGAAGTCGCCGGCCTTGTCCAGCGCCGGGAACCGGGCCCGCACCGCGTCGATCGGGAAGGCCTCTGCTGGCATCTGGGTCACGATGGTCTCCGTTGATGGGGCGCGGTCAGGACCGGCCGGCGCGCCGCTTGGCGCGGGCTTCGAGATGGCCGATCAGCCGGACCAGCGGCCAGAGGAAGGCGAGATAGATGATCGCGGCGCCGATCAGCGGCGTCGGGTTGGCCATCTGGGCCTGGGCGTCGGTGGCCTGCTTCAGCAGGTCCGGCATGGCGACGACCGAGGCCAGGGCCGTGTCCTTGAACACCGACACGCAGTTGCTGGTCAGCGGCGGGATGATGACGCGGATCGCCTGCGGCAGGATCACCTTGCGCATCGCCAGCCAGAACGGCAGGCCGAGCGCGGAGGAGGCCTCGAACTGCCCGCGCGGGATGCTCTCGATGCCGGCGCGGCAGACCTCGGCGGTAAAGGCCGCCAGCACCATCGACAGGGCCAGCGTGGCGGAGACGAAGGAGGACAGCCGGATGCCGATGAAGGGCAGGGCGTAGTAGATCAGGATCAGCAGCACCAGGATCGGCAGTGCCCGGAACACGTCGATATAGCCGATCGCCAGCAGCCGCAGCGGCCGGGGGGCGTAGAGCCGGACCAGGCACACCAGCAGCCCGGCCAGCGTGCCGAGGACGATGCTGGTGCAGCCCAGCAGGATGGTGTTGCCCAGGCCCCGCAGCAGGATCGGCACGGCGCGCAGCAGCACCGGCCCGTTGAAGAAGGTGTCGATCAGTTCCATGGTCCGGACCCGGTGGCGCGCCCCCTGGCGAGACGGAAGGGCCGGGCGCGGAGCCCGGCCCGGCGTCGGCTATTGGGCCTGCGGAATCGGCCCCGACACCACCGTGCTGCTGCCGGGTTCCGGATCGACCCCGAACCATGTCTTGTGGATCGCGGCCAGGGTGCCGTCGGTCTTCATCGCACTGATCGCGTCATTCGCCTTCGCCAGCAGCGGATGGTTCTTGCGCGTCATCATGGCGAAGCGCTCGCCGGTCGGGATGCGGACCAGGATCTTCAGCGCCGGCATCTGCTTGATCGCGTATTGGAACCCGGCCAACTCGCCGGCGCCGCCATCGATGCGGCCGTTCTGCGCCTCCAGTAGAAGATCCTGCTGCGCGTTGTAGCTCTTGACCTCGGCGAAGCCGAGCGTCTCGCCATTCGCCTTGGCATAGGCCTCGCCGGTCGATCCCGCGATCACGCCGATGGTCTTGCCCTTCAGGTCGTCCAGCGAATGGATCGGCGAATCCGCCTTGCCGACGATGGTGCCGTCGCTGTCGTAGTAGGGCTGGGTGAAGGCCTGGTTCTGCAGCCGTTCACTGGTCACCGAGATCGAGGAGATGGCGAAGTCGATGCGGCCGGAGCTGGTGGCGGCGAACAGCGCTTGGAAGCCCAAATCCTGGAACTCGACATCGACGCCGATGCGCTTGGCCACCTCCTTGGCGACGTCGACCTCGAAGCCTTCGAAGGCGCCGCTGTCGGTCTTGTATTCCCAGGGCGGATTGGCCGGATAGGTCCCGACCGTGATGGTCTCGGCCAGCGCCGGCGCCGTGGCCGCAAGACTGGCCGCAACCAGGAGTCCCAGCGTTGTCCCGAGGAATTTCATCATGCGTGCCTCCTCTGCTTGCCCGCATCGCGGGCGTTCTTGGCTTTTCATCGCTGAAGAGGCTGGCGCTGCTCCGGCTGAAGACCGTCCGCTCGCTGGGCAGGCGGGCTGGGACGCCGCCTCGTTGGTCGCGCTATGGGATCATGGCGGATGCCCCGGATCAACCGGATTGTTTTAGGCCTGAAGCTTCTCCTATGCAATTCCATGTTTCTCTCTGGCAGTGTACTGGAACACTGAGCCGAGATCGTTGTGATTGCAGATATTCTGACCTAAGCTTGGCAGAACCAAAACGGGAGGTCACGATGGCAACCGATCATCTCGCCGGCCTGGCGTCTTCATTGCTCGACGGCTCGATCAGGGTGGTCGACCTCACCGCGCCGCTCGGGCCGGAGACGCCGGTCATCCAGCTGCCGCCGCAGATCGGCAAGAACACGCCGGCGGTGAAGGTCCATGAGATCTCACACTATGACGAGAACGGCCCGTTCTGGGCCTGGAACTGGCTCGAGCTGGGCGAGCACACGGGCACCCATTTCGACGCCCCGGTCCACTGGATCACCGGCCGGGACCATCCCGACAACACCACCGACCGCATCCCGCCGAAGAGCTTCGTCGCGCCGGTCAACGTCATCGACCGGTCGAAGGAGGCCGCGGCCGATCCCGACTACCTTCTCACGGTCGACAGCATCAAGGCCTGGGAGACCGAGCACGGCGCGATCGAGGCCGGGTCCTGGGTCGTGCTGCGCACTGACTGGTACAAGCGCAACGGGTCGTCCGAGACCTTCCTGAACGTTGACCAAAACGGCCCGCATTCGCCGGGTCCGACCGCGGAGGCGATCGAATACCTGCTGTCGAAGGGGATCGTCGGCTGGGGCTCCGAGACGGTCGGCACCGATGCCGGGTCGGCCGGCGGCATGACGCCGCCCTTTCCCGCCCACAACCTGCTGCACAAGGCCAACCGCTACGGCCTGGCCAGCCTCTGCCACCTCGATGAGCTGCCGCCGAAGGGGGCGGTCCTGATAGCGGCGCCGCTGAAGTTCGTCGGCGGCACCGGTTCGCCGGTGCGCGCCCTTGCGCTGGTGCCCCGGGCAGGGTAGGGGCCAGCCTCGCAAGACCGGAAGCGGATGGGAGCGCGATGACCGACAGATTTGCCGGAACGGTGCTGCGCCGGCTGGAGCAGGGCGAGACGCGCCCGACCCTGGGCGAGATCGGGCTCAACCAGTTCGCGCCCTATCTGATGAACCGGGTGATGGCGCGGTGGAACGCCAATATGTCCGATGCGCTGAAGGCGCACGACATGACGACCACCAAGATGCGGGCGCTCGCCATCCTCAGCATCTCGTCATCGATGACCATCAACGAGCTGTCGGTCTATGCGGTGACCGAGCAGTCGACCATGAGTCGGACGCTCGATGCGCTGGAGGAGCAGGGCTATATCCGCCGGCAGCCGCGCGCCGAGGACATGCGGGTCCGCGACATCGCCATCACCGAGGACGGCCGGGCGGTGTTCGACGCGGTGTGGCCCACCATGTACGGGCTGCTGATGCAGATGTTCGAGGGTGTCGACGGCGACGAATACGTCGCCTTCGTCGCCACCCTGCACAAGATCCTGCGCAACATCCGCAAGCACGACATCTGAGCCGCTGGGGCGGCGGTCACAGCGTCGCGATGGTCTTCAGGGCGCCGTCCAGGGCCGTGCCATCCTCGTCGGCCAGCGCCGCCTGCCGCAGCCGGCGCAGCCAGGCCGCGCCGTCGTCCCGGCCGACCAGCAGGGGCAGGCCTGACAGCACCCGCTCGAACTTCGACTCGCCCCGGGCATGCGTGTCGGAATAGCCCTTGACCAGCCGCCGGCATTCCAGGACCTCGACCGCGAGGTCGTAATTGGTCCGCAGCACGTCCAGCGCGGTGGCCAGCCAGGCGTCACGATGCGCCGTCTCGCGCGCATGGCGCAGCGTGCCGCGCCGGACCCGTCGCAGCGCCGACACGGCCTGGAGCCCGAGGAACCAGAAGATCGTCCCGGTGCGCACGCGCCGGCCGCGGCTGACCAGGCGGTCGAGGCGCGAGAAGAGGGCGGGCCGTGCTTCGATCCAGGCGCCGAGCGCCCTCGGCAGGGTGCCGCAGACCTCTTCCATGCGCGGATGCATGTATTCGGTGGTGGTGACGATCTGGTCCGGGCCGGCGGCCACCTCGCGGCGCACGCGCTCGAACCGGCGCGAGCGGACCTTCAGGTCGGCGACACGGATCGGGTCGTCATAGGCCATGGCGACCGCCACATGCTTGGCCGCCGCCAGGGTGAAGGCGCAGCCTCTGGCGGCGCCGTCCCGGGCCAGGTCCTCCGCATGCAGCCGGGCCAGCAGCGTCAGGTACTCGTCCGCATAGGCCGGGTCCTGGTAATCGGTCAGCCGCTTCACGCCGGCGAACAGCATAGGGTGGGAGGCGGCGGGAAACTCCTGCGCGATGCGCGCGACGAGGCGGTCGAGATCGGGGTGCCCGGCGCTGGCCGGTAGCGCCTCGAAGCGCTTCTCGGGCGTGCGGGCGACGGCCTCGGTCCCCGGCACGGCGGCCCGGTCGCAGGCGGCGCGGAAGGCGGCGACGCTAGCGTCCACGCCCCGGCCGCCGGCGCGGATCGTCGCCTCGAACGCCTCACGGGGGAACGGCAGGACCCCGGCCCCGGCCAGGGCGCCGAACATGGCGGCGGAGATCACGCTGCCGCTGCGGCCGGCCAGGGCCTCCATGTCGAAGGCGATGGTGCGCCGGGCGGCGAAGCCGGTCGCGTCGACGACCGCCGCGGGGTCGCCGGTGCCGTCGCCCGGCTTCTCCTTCTCGACCACGGCGAAGGACCGGTGGGTCGACGCGATCAGCGTGGTGCGACCGGGCGTGACCAGGCCGCGCAGCACCGCGCGCCCGGCCTCCATCAGCTCGGCGGCCAGCACCACGTCGACGTCGCCCGGCGTCGGCATCAGGGCGAAGACCGGCGCGGCATCCGGCTTCGCCGCGATCATCTCGATGTAGTAGATGGTCGCGCCGGTGCGCTGCGCCACGCCGGGGACCGAGGTCGACTGGGCGACCCAGCCGCTGCTCTCGGCCAGCGCGACGATCCAGTCGGCAAGCACCCCGCCGCCCTGGCCGCCCATGGCCAGGATGGCGATGGCCAGCGGCCGGTCCTGGGACAGCAGCGAACGGTCCGGCAGCGTGTCGGTCCCGGCGCTCATTCGGCGAAGACGACGCGGCGGCTCTCGCGGCGGCGCTGCAGCCAGCCGATCACCGCCCCGCGCAGCCGCGCCAGCAGGCGATCGGCCCGGGTCGGGTTCTGGATGATGTCGGCCCGGTAGAAGGACGGGCAGAGGATCGCGGCCTCGGACACCTCGCCGCAATTGCCGCAGCCGACGCAGGACTGGTCGATGGCGGCCACCGGATCGTCCTTCAGCGGGTCGTCAGTGTGCTTCACCGACAGCGACGGGCAGCCGGACAGCCGGATGCAGGCGTGGTCGCCGGTGCAGACATCCTCGTCGACGCCGAAGCGCTGCCGGACCACGCGCCGGCCTTCCTTCACCGCCCGGGCCAGCAGCGGCCGGATCCGCCGCTGCTTGTTCAGCATGCATTCGGAGGAGGCGACGATGATCTTCGGCCCGGGCTCGGGCGTCGTCAGCGCCTCGCGGAAGGTGTCGCGCAGGCGGCCGACGTCGTAGGTCCGGTCGATCTGCCGCACCCAGGTGGCGCCGATGCCCCGGACCGCGTCGGTGATCGCGTTGTTGGTCTTGCGCCGCGGATTGTGGGCGCGGGAGGAGGGAATGTCCTGGCCGCCGGTGGCGGCGGAATAGTAGTTGTCGACGATCAGGATGACGCCGTCATGCTTGTTGAACACGGCATTGCCGATCGAGGAGGCGAGGCCGTTGTGCCAGAAGCCGCCATCGCCCATCACCGAGATCGCGCGCTTGTCCGCCTTGACGTTGAAGGCGGACGCCGACGCCGGGCCGAGGCCGTAGCCCATCGTCGTGGCGCCGATGTTGAACGGCGGCAGGATCGAGAACAGGTGGCAGCCGATATCGGCCGAAACGTGATGCGGCCCGAGCTCCTTGTCGGTGAGCTTGAGCGCGGCGAAGATCGGTCGTTCGGGGCAGCCGGTGCAGAAGCCGGCCGGTCGCGGTGGCACCACCTCGGCCAGCGCCTTGACCCGCGGCTCGGCCAGCACCGCCGAGGCGTCCGGGGGTGGCGGCCGGTTGCCGAGCAGCGCCGGCGCATGCGCCTCGAGGAACGCCGAGAGCCCCTTCATCAGCACCGGCGCGGTGTATTCGCCGCCCATCGGCAGCACATCCTTGCCGGCGACCCGGGCCTGGATGTCGCGGCGCTTCAGGATGGTGTTGAGCGATTGCTCGATGTAGTCGGGCGAGCCCTCCTCGACCATCAGCACCGCGTGCTTCGACGTGCAGAAGGCCGCGAGCTCGTCGTCGATCAGGGGATAGGCGACGTTGAGGACATGGATCGGGACGAGGGAGCGCCCATAGATGTCGGCCAGGCCGAGCAACTGCAGCGAGCGGATCAGCGAGTTGTAGAGCCCGCCCAGGACGACGATGCCGACATCGCCCGCCGCCGGGCCGAAGGTCTCGTTCAGCCTGCGGCTCTTGATGAACTCGACCGCGGCGGGCCAGCGCTGCTCGATCTTCTCCTTCTCGTGCAGGAAGGAGGCGGGCGGCAGCACGATCCGGCCGGTGTCGCGCACCGGGTTCTCCATCGCCTGCCTCAGGGTGAAGGCTGGGCGCTTGTTGTCCCGGGCGGTGAACTGGCCATGGACATGGCAGGCGCGGATGCGGACTTGCAGCATCACCGGCGTGTGGGAGGCTTCGGAGAGCTCGAACCCGGTCTCCACGGCCTGCACGATCGACGGCAGGTTCGGGCGCGGGTCGAGCAGCCAGATCTGCGACTTCATCGCATAGGCGTGGCTGCGCTCCTGCATGATCGAGGAGCCCTCGCCGTAATCCTCGCCGATGATGACGAGGGTGCCGCCGGTGACCCCGCCCGACGCCAGGTTCGACAGCGCGTCGGCGGCGACATTGGTGCCGGCGGTGGACTTCCAGGTGACGGCGCCGCGCAGGGGATACATCACCGAGGCCGACAGCATCGCCGCGGCCGCCGCCTCGGAGGCCGAGGTCTCGAAATGGACGCCGAGCTCCTCCATCACATCCCTGGCGTCGGACAGCACGTCCATCAAGTGGGAGATCGGGGAGCCTTGATAGCCTCCGACATAGGCGACGCCGGACTGCAGCAAGGCCTTGGTGATCGCGAGGATGCCTTCGCCCCGGAAGGTTTCGCCGTCCCCGAGCTTCAGGTCCTCGACTTCCCGGGCAAATGAGCGCTCGGCCATGGCGTTCCTCCGCCGGCGACACCTCCGGCGCAAATTAATTGCAAAAGCATATTTCGCGATGGGTCATTGTTCAACACGCGATCGGCCGGAGCGGTCGGGAGGCGCGCCAGGCGGGACCGTTGACCTGGGCGAAGCGGCCCCATATTGTCTGCGCCCTTTTCGACATTCCGGGGGCCGCCATGGCCCAGATCCTGGTTCAGGGCCTGGCGAAGACCTATCGCGTGGCCGAGCGTGACCCCGGCGTGCTGGGCGCCGTGCGCGGGCTCCTGCGCCGGCGCTGGCGCAATGTCGAGGCGTTGAAGGATGTCAGCTTCACCCTGGAGCGCGGCGAGTTGCTGGGCTTCATCGGCCCCAACGGCGCCGGCAAGTCGACGACCATCAAGATCCTGTCGGGGATCCTGCGGCCCGATTCCGGCCGGGTCGAGGTCGACGGCCTGGTGCCGTACCGCGACCGCATCAAGCATGTCGGCCGCATCGGCGTCGTGTTCGGCCAGCGCACGCAGCTGTGGTGGGACCTGCCGGTGGCCGACGGCTTCGACCTGCTGCGCGACATCTATCGGGTCGATCCGCAACGCTACCGGGCGACGCGCGACGAGCTGGTCGGGATGCTGCGGCTGGAGCGCCTGCTCGACCAGCCGGTGCGGCAGCTCTCGCTCGGCCAGCGCATGCGGGCGGAGCTCGCCGCCGCCCTGCTGCACGAGCCGTCGATCCTGTTTCTCGACGAGCCGACCATCGGCCTCGACGCGCCGTCCAAGCTGGCGGTGCGGGACTTCGTCAAAAGGCTGAACCGGGAGCGCGGCGTCACCGTCCTGCTCACCACCCACGACATGCACGACATCGAAGCCCTGGCGGAGCGGGTGATCGTCATCGGCCATGGCCGGGTCCTGGCCGACAGCCCCTTCGACGCCCTTCGGGCCAATGTGCTGGCCGAGCGCCGGCTGTTCGTGGATTTCGCCGGGGAGGCACCCGACCTCGTCCTGCCCGGCGCCGAGATCCGGGTCCGCAACGGCCGGTCGGTCGAGTTCGCCTTCGATCCCCGGGTGACAGGCGCCCCGGCCCTGATCGCGGCGATCACGGCGAAGCACGCGGTCGAGGACATCCATGTCGAGCAGCCGGCGATCGAGGAGGTGATCGCCCGGTTCTACGACCTGCACGGCGCCGGCGAGGCCTGACGCATGGAAGCCCTCCGCCCCTACATCGCCGCCTTCGCCTCGCGCTTCCTGCTGATGATGCAGTACCGGGCGGCGGCCCTGGCCGGCTTCGCCACGCAGTGCTGGTTCGGCGCGGTGCGCGTCATGGTGCTGGCGGCGTTCTATCTGGGGGCGCCGGAGGCCGCGTCCCCCGCATCGCTCAGCCTCTCCCAGGCCGTGACCTACACCTGGCTGGCCCAGGGCCTGCTGGCGCTGCTGCCCTGGACGGCGGATCCCGATATCGCCGCGGCGGTGCGCACCGGCGCGATCGGCTACGACCGGCTGCGCCCGGTGGATGCCTACGCCCTGTGGTACGCCCGGACGGCCGGCTGGGTGACGGCCCGCGTCGTTCCCAGGGTGGCCCTCATGATCCTGGCCGCTGGGATCGTCCTGCCCCTGATCGGCCAGGCCGAATGGGCCTGGAGGCCGCCGCCGAGCGCCTCCGCCGCCCTGCTGTTCACCGTCTCGCTGACCCTGGCGGCGGCGCTGTCCTGCGCCGTGGTCATGCTGATCAACATCGTCGTGGTGGCGACGCTCAACGCCCGGGGCGTCAACACCCTGGCGGTGCCGGTGGTCGTCGTTTTCTCCGGCTCCCTGCTGCCCCTGCCGCTCTATCCCGACGCGATCGCCGCCGCGCTCTTCGTGCAGCCCCTGGCGGGTGTCCTCGACATCCCCAACCGGATCTATTCCGGCGCGTTGACGGGCCTCGCGGCGTGGGCCGGACTCGGGCTGCAGGTGTTCTGGACCTTCGCCCTGATCCTCGCGGGCCGGCTGTGGCTAGGCTGCGTCATGCGCCGCCTCGAGATCCAGGGAGGATAGGGGGATGAACGGCGTCACCCTGCTCGCCCGCTATTTCGCGGCGTCGATCCGCAGCCAGATGCAGTACCCGGCCTCGGCGCTGATGCTGACCGTCGGGCAGCTGGCCGCGACCGCGATCGAAATGGTCTCGATCTGGGCGTTGTTCGACCGGTTCGGCGCGGTGAAGGGCTGGAGCCTCGGCGAGGTGATGTTCTTCTATGCCCTGATCAACATCAGCTTCGCCATCGCCGACTTCATCACCCGCGGCTTCGACGTGTTCGGCACCGATTTCGTGCGCACCGGCGATTTCGACCGCCTGCTGCTCAGGCCCCGCTCGGCCGCCTTGCAGCTGGTGGGCCACGACTTCCGCATCAGCCGGTTCGGACGGTTCCTTCAGGCGGCCGTCATCCTGGCGGCGGCGACCGCCTCCCTGCAATTCGCCTGGACCCCGCAGGCCGTCGCCCTGGCCCTGTGGACGGTGGCCGGCGGCACCGCCTTCTTCGTCGCCCTCTTCGTCCTCCAGGCGGCCATGGCCTTCTGGACCATCGAAAGCCTCGAGGCCGTCAACGCCCTCACCTATGGCGGCGCCTATGCCGGCCAGTTCCCGATGGGCCTCTACGCCCGCTGGTTCCGCGGCTTCCTGACCTTCGTCGTACCGCTGGCCTGCGTGGCGTATTACCCGGTGCTTGCCATCCTGCGGCGGCCCGACCCGCTCGGGGCACCCGACTGGCTGCTGCCGATCACGCCGGCGGCGGGCTTCGTCTTCCTGGCCCTCGCGTTCCTGGCGTGGCGGCACGGCGTGTCGAAATACATGTCCACCGGCAGCTGAGTCCGGACGGTCGCGCCTTTTCACCGATCCTTGGACGGCCCGCAGGTCGCGGAAAGCCCTTGTGTTTCAGACTCGACTTTTCATGTCGACTCTGACCAGGATCGTACACGAAATTCGGAAGATCGCGTGTCAAGCGCGGCGGCTGGATCGTGTGGAGGAGCCGATGGCCTGGAAGCACAGTCCATGAGCATCGTTTCGAGCCTGGACCTGCCAGCCTTCCAGTCGGCGGACCGCGAGGCCTCGGTCTATGAGGCGATCCGCGAGGACATCATCTCGGGCCGCATTCCGGCCAATGCCCGGCTGATCGTCGCCGAACTCGCCGAGCGGCACGGCACCTCGACCAATCCGGTGCGCGAGGCGCTGCAGCAGCTCCGCGGCGAGGGCTTCGTCGTGATGATGCCCAACCGTGGCGCGCGCGTCCGGCCGATCGACCAGGATTTCATCCGCGACATCTATGAGATCGAGGTCCTGATCGAGCCGGCGCTGACGCGCTGGTTCGTCGGCATCGCCACCGAGGCCGACATCGCCGCGCTGGAGGCGCTGCACGCCGAGATGCTGCGGCTCAATTATTCGGACCCGGTGCGGCACGGGCTGCTCGACACCCAGTTCCACCACACGATGTATGAGCGCCACTACAACCGGCACGCGGTCGACCTGTGGTGGAAGCACCGCGAGATCCTGCGCGCGATCAGCCGGCGGCTGCCGATCTCGCTCGGCCGCCAGGCGACGGTGATGCGGGACCATCAGGAGGTGCTGGACGCGATCAAGGCCCAGGATGCGGATGCGGCGGCGGCCGTGATCGCCCGCCATGTCGAAGGATCCGGCCGCCACATCATCGAGCAGATGCGGGCGGCGCGCCGCATTGGCGGTTGAGCCGGTCGTGAAACTGACCTAGGCTGCCGACAAAATATAGAAGATGCGAATTGCTTGAAGGCGAGCAATATCGCTGCAGGAGGAAGAAAGCAGGAAGTCACAGGACATAGAGTTCCGGGCAGGAAACGTGTCTATGCTCGATCGATGGACTGTCGATCGGATTGTGAGATCTTTTTGACTTCGTGAGGGGTAAGGAAGCGCATCGTCGCACCGGAACGGCGCCCAAGAGGTGCAAAGCGCGACATTTGCACCATTCGACAATCACAGGGAGGAGATCTGTCTTATGGTCAGTCTGAAACGCCTCGCCGGCGTCGTGCTCGCCACGGCGGCGATGATCGCGCCGGCCGCGGCCTTCGCGCAGAGCGCCGGCCTGCCGGCCGCGCAGGAAATCACGCCCAAGGGCGCGCTGCCGGCCGTGCCCCGCAACCAGACGCTCATTCTCGGCTGGGGCGTCGCCGGCGGCACCTCGATCGGCACCACCAACCCTTGGGTGCTGCCGGGCTACACCCATCAGGAAGGCAACAACCTGCTGTTCGAGCCGCTGATGTATTTCGCCATCTTCAAGGGCGAATTCGTGCCGTGGCTCGCCGACAGCATGGAATATGCGCCGGACTTCAAGTCGCTCGAGATCAAGCTCAACAAGGACGCCAAGTGGAGCAACGGCAAGTCGGTCACGTCCAAGGACGTGGTCTACACCTTCGAAGGGCAGATGAAGTATGAGACGCTACCCTACCACGCGCATTTCGAGCAGTTCGTCGACAGCGTCAGCGCCAAGGACGACCTGACCGTCGAGGTCAAGTTCAAGCAGCCGGCGCCGCGCTTCAAGTTCGAGGTGCTGACCGAGAAGTTCGACACCGGCCTGCCGATCGTGCCGGCGGAATGGGAATCGGCGCAGCCGAACCCGACGGCGGCGGTGGGCCTCGACCAGATCCCGCATTCGGGCCCCTACGACGTCGTCGCCTGGAACGCCAATCAGAAGATCATGGACCTGCGCCCCGACTGGTGGGCGGTGAAGGCGGGGCGCATGACCGAGCCGGCGGTGAAGCGTGTCGTCATCGTCAACGTGCTGAACCAGCCGATCGACACGGTGGCGCAGCGGCTGGTCAACAACGAGTTCGATTCCTCGGTCGACATGCGGGCCCAGGTGATCGGCAACATCGTCGAGCAGAACAGGGACATCCAGTCCTGGACCGGCGCGGAATCGCCCTATGGCTATCTCGACTGGTGGCCGAACTCGCTGTGGATGAACACCCAACTCGAGCCCTACGACGACGTGCGGGTGCGCAAGGCGATCAGCTTGGCGATCGACCGCGATCGCATCGACGAGGTGCTGTATGACGGCGCCAAGATCGCGACGATCTATCCGTTCCCGCTGTATCCGAACCTGCAGAAATTCGCCGAATCCGAGGCCGTGAAGGCCGAGCAGGCGAAATACGAGCCGGGCAAGTTCGACCCCGCGGAGAGCGAGAAGCTGATGACCGAGGCCGGCTTCACCAAGAACGGTGACGGCCTCTGGGAGAAGGACGGCAAAACCTTCGACGCCACCATCCAGGCC
Organism: Inquilinus sp. OTU3971; assembly: GCF_038440215.1. Classification (NCBI taxonomy): domain Bacteria; kingdom Pseudomonadati; phylum Pseudomonadota; class Alphaproteobacteria; order Rhodospirillales; family Rhodospirillaceae; genus Inquilinus; species Inquilinus sp. OTU3971. The sequence goes on from NZ_JASATH010000004.1 coordinate 100,640, forward strand.
TTCGAGACCATCCATGGCGACATCGCCCCGGTCCTGGCCGAGATGCTGCGCCAGGCGGGCTTCGACGCCAATGTCAACTTCGGCACCGATGCCTTCCAGAACATGGTCGACGGCAAGCCCGGCCTCTACCTCTTCGGCCACGGCGCCAGCCTGTACGATCCGTTCGAGGCCATGAATCTGTACCATGGCAAGTACAGCAACACGATCGGCTCGGCGGCCGGCAACAACCGCTTCTCGCGCTACAAGAACCCGGAGTTCGACAAGATCCTCGACGACATCTCGCCGCTCGACTCCAGCGATCCGAAGTTCCAGGAGGGCGCGGCCAAGGCGCTCGGCATCTACTGGCGCGATGTGATCGACGTGCCGGTGATCCAGTGGCTGCACCGGATCCCGTACAACAACCACTACTGGAAGGGCTGGCCCAGCGCCACGAACCTCGCCGGCGGCACCAACGGCGCCTTCTGGGCCCATACCGGCCTGCTGGTGATCGCAGCGCTGCAGCCGACGGGCGCGCCGTAATGGCTGGAGCCCCTTCTTTTCTAGTCCCCCCTCCCCTTGCGGGAGGGGGGCAGGGGGAGGGGT